>NZ_ANBC01000186.1 GCF_000341125.1 Nocardiopsis lucentensis DSM 44048
GACGGCCAGCATCACCCAGCACCTGCTCGGCGCCCACCGCGCCGCCGCCTTCGACGTGAACTCCGTGTGCAGCGGGTTCGTCTACGCCCTCTCTGTGGCCGAGCACCTGCTGCGTCCCCACGCCGAGGCCTACGCGCTGGTCATCGGGGGCGACATCTACTCCCGCATCCTCGACTACGGCGACCGGAAGACCGCCCCCCTGTTCGGCGACGGCGCGGGAGCCGTCGTCCTGGGGCCCGCCTACGACCGCGACGGCGTCCTGGGCGCCCAGCTGAGCACCGACGGCGACCACCACGACCTGATCCGGGTTCCCGCGGGAGGCTCGCGGATGCCCGCCTCCGCGGCGACCCTGGGCGGGGGAGAGCACTTCTTCAAGATGGAGGGGCGGGGCGTACGCGACTACGTCGTCCGGCGTCTGCCCGAGACCATCCACCGGACACTCGAGAGCCTGGGGGTGGCCAGCGACGAGGTCCGCCACTTCGTCCCCCACCAGGCGAACGGAGCCATGCTCTCCGACATCTGGCCCTCGCTCGGCCTCGACTACGCCCACATGCACCTCACCGTCGACACGCAGGGCAACACCGGGGCGGGGTCGATCCCCGTGGCCCTGGACACGGTCCACCGGTCAGGGGTGCTCCAGGAGGACGACCTCGTCCTGCTCGCCGGGTTCGGCGGAGGGATGAGCGTGGGTCTCGCCCTCGTACGGTGGAGCCCGATCCCCCTGACCCCGGCCCCCGTCCACCAGGCCGTCCCCCTGGGCGCGGCGGCCCCGGCCTCCGCGTCCGTGTGATGTCCGCCTCCAGCGACGCGCGTCGGCGCGTCACGGAACTGGCCCGGCTCCACGAGCGGGTCCGGGAGGGCGACGAGGCCGCCACCCGACGCCAGCACGACAAGGGCAAGCTCACCGTCCGGGAACGGATCGACCTGCTCTTCGACAAGGGCACCTTCGTCGAGGTCGAGCCGCTGCGCCGGCACCGGGCCACCGGGTTCGGGTTGGCGGACAGACGCCCCCACACCGACGGGGTCGTCACTGGTTGGGGGCGTGTGCACGACCGGCAGGTGTTCGTGTTCGCGCACGACTTCCGGCTGTTCGGCGGAGCGCTCGGCGAGGCCCACGCGCAGAAGATCCACAAGATCCAGGACATGGCGCTCAAGGCCGGGTGCCCGATCGTCGGTCTCAACGACGGCGCGGGCGCCCGCATCCAGGAGGGCGTGGTCGCGCTCGCCGGGTACGGCGGGATCTTCCAGCGCAACGTCCGGTCCTCGGGGGTGGTCCCGCAGATCAGTGTCATGCTCGGCCCGTGTGCCGGCGGGGCGGTCTACTCGCCCGCGCTCACCGACTTCGTGTTCATGGTGCGCGGAACCTCGCAGATGTTCATCACCGGTCCCGACGTCGTGCAGGCCGTCACCGGGGAGGAGATCACCGCGGACGGCTTGGGCGGGGCCGACGTGCACGCCCTGCGCTCGGGCGCGGCGGGCATGGTCTACGACGACGAGGAGTCGTGCCTGGCCGATGTGCGGTTCCTGCTGTCGCTGCTGCCCTCCAACAACCGGCAGGTGGCCCCGTCCTACTACAGCGAGGACCCCGTCGACCGGGTCTCGGAGGGGCTGGTGGACATCGTGCCCGCCGACACCCGGAGGTCCTACGACGTGCGGGACGTGGTCCGGGAGGTCGTCGACGACGGCGACTTCTTCGAGACCCACGAGCGGTGGGCGCCCAACATCGTGGTCGGGCTCGCCCACATCGGGGGCCGGCTCGTGGGCGTGGTCGCCAACCAGCCCTCGGTCCTGGCCGGGGCGATGGACATCGACGCCTCCGAGAAGGGCGCCCGTTTCGTTCAGATGTGCGACGCCTTCAACATCCCGCTCGTGACCTTCGTCGACGTGCCGGGCTTCCTGCCCGGAAGGGAGCAGGAACACGAGGGGATCATCCGGCACGGGGCGAAGCTGCTGTACGCGTACTGCGACGCGACCGTGCCCCGGATCCAGGTGATCCTGCGCAAGGCCTACGGCGGCGCCTACATCGTCATGGACTCGTTGTCCATCGGCGCTGACCTGTCCTACGCCTGGCCCACGAACGAGATCGCGGTCATGGGCGCCCAGGGCGCCGCCGACGTCGTCTTCCGCCGTGAGATCGCGGCCTCCGACGATCCGGAGGCGACCCGCGCGGAGCGGATCCGCCAGTACGAGGAGGAGCTCATGCACCCCTTCTACGCCGCCGAGCGCGGACTGGTCGACGACGTGATCGACCCGGCCCGGACCCGGCAGGTCCTGGCCGGATCGCTGGAGGCGCTCAGCGCCAAGCACGCGGAGGGCCCCAGCCGCAAACACGGCAATCCGCCGATGTGACCGGGTGTCCGCCGCGCCCCCACCGTCCGGGGGCGCGGCGGACACCCCGCCTTCCCGTCCCCCTCACACCGACACCGCGGTCAGCCGACGGCGGCCCGGCCACGGCCTTTCGAAGGGGAACCCGTATGAGTGAGACGACGCAGGCAGAGGAGGCCCTCGTGGCCGAGAACATCCTGATCCTGGACATCCTGAGGGGGCGGCCGACGCCGGACGAGGTGCGGGCGCTCACCGAGGCGCTGCGGACCACCATCCGGGCGGAGCAGAGGCGGCGGTCCGGCGGCGCGGGCCACCGACCGGCGCCGCGGCCAGCGCGGCCCGCCGGGTCCTGGCAGTCCGGGCCGGAGCTTTCCTGGGGCTGACACCTCCGGGGCCGTTCGCCGGGGTTCGCGGCACACGGTGCTTTGTGAACCCCGGGGGCGCGGGGTCACGCCTCGTTCAGGTCCACCAGTTCGGTGCGGGCCTCGGCGGAGGCCTCGGAGCACCGGGCCAGGAAGCGGATGAACTCCTCCTCCTCGGCCTTGGTGAAGGCCTGGCTCAGTCGTGTCTCGACCCGGACCGCCGCCTCGTCCGCCTGCTTGAGCAGGGCGTGACCGCTCTCGGAGAGCCGGGTCTCCAGGATGTGTGAGTGCAGCGGGTGCGGTTTGCGCTCGATGAGCTCCCGCCGACTGAGCGTTGCGAGGACGGACGACATCGTCTGCGGGGTCACCAGGCACCGCCGGGCGAGGATCGCGCCGGACAGGCCGGGTTCCTCCGACAGCACGAGAAGTACCGTGTACTGCGGGACGGACAGGTTGAACTGACGCAGCACCGCGTGCTTGGCCGCGATCAGCTCCTGCTCGGCGCGCTTCAGGTGATGACCGATCCGCTGGTCCATGGGAAGCTGGGTCATCTGCGAATCGTATATCAGGGCAGTTGTCCCTCCGTGCTCGTCGGTCCCTCCGGGAACCGGCACCAAGGCGATACCCGGGGCAGGCGTGTGCACACCTGCCCCGGAGGGAGGGCTTTCAGTACCGCTCGCCCGCGACCGCGGCGGCGATGGGGTCGAGCGCGTCCAGGTCCTCCCGGGTGAGGGACAGCTCGGCGCCCCGCACGTTCTCGTCCAGGCGGCCGCGTCGCTTGGTGCCTGGGATCGGCACGACCGGTAGACCCCACGTCGAGGCCTGGGCGTGCACCCAGGCGAGGGCCACCTGGCCGGGGGTCGCGCCGTGCGCCTCGGCGATCCGCTCCACGACGGCGAGCAGCTCCCGGTTCCGGGTGGAGTTCTCCTTGGAGAACCGCGGCTGTCCCCGGCGGAAGTCGTTCTCGGCCAGCCCCTCCGTGGAGGTGAACTTCCCGGTGAGGAAGCCGCGCCCGAGGGGGGAGTAGGGGACGAAGCCGATGCCCAGGTCCCGGCAGGCCGCCAGGATCCCCTCGTCCTCCACGTGCCGGGTCCACAGCGAGTACTCGGTCTGGACGGCGGCGATCGGGTGGACGGCCTGGGCCTGACGGATCTCCTCGGCGCTCACCTCGGAGAGTCCCAGGTGGCGGACCTTGCCCTCGGCCACCAGCTCCGCCATCGCCCCCACGGTCTCCTCGACGGGCACACCGGGGTCACGGCGGTGCATGTAGTAGAGGTCGATCGTGTCCAGCCCCAGACGGCGCAGACTCGCGTCACAGGCGGACCGTACGTACTCGGCGTCGCCCCGGATCGTGCGCTCTCCGGTGTCCCGGTCGCGGACGATCGCGAACTTGGTGGCGAGGACGACCTCGTCGCGCCGCTCGCGAACGACCTTGCCGACGAGTTCCTCGTTGGCTCCGTGGCCGTACATGTCGGCCGTGTCCAGGAACGTGACACCGAGGTCGAGGGCGTGATGGAGGGTCGCGATGGACTCCGTGTCGTCGCCGGGGCCGTAGAACTCACTCATGCCCATGCACCCGAGTCCCTGGGCGGACACGGTGGGGCCGTTGGCGGTCAGCGGGACGGTCCGCATTGCGCACTCCTGTGGTCGGGATCGATCGGCACGACCCAGGAGTGGCTCGCCGCCTGTGGGGGGGCGACGGGCGGCGCTCGCCCCTCCTGAATCTACGTAATCAATCTATCATAAGTATTCTTATTAATCGCAGGTGTCGATGGAACTACATATCTCTGTCCTTGGCGGAGGACCACCGCGGGAGCGCCGTCGCCCAGGCACGTGAACAGGAGACGGGGGGCCGGAACGACCTCGAACACCTCGGGCGCTCCGTCCGTGATCGAGGACAGGGCCAGGCAGCCGGAGACCACGTGGTGCCGGATCCACTCGCTGGTGTACAGGTCGGGCTCGACCCCCGGCACCAGCCGGACCCGCAGGTGCAGCCGCTCGTCCTCGGTGTGCGGGTCCACCACCACGACCTGGGCCTGGTCCACCGAGTCCAGCTGACGCGCGAGCGTCACCAGCTCGAGCGGGGAGACCAGCCGGGTCAGCCGTCCCAGGGGCGCGTCGATGCGGTTGTGCGTTCGGATCGCCTGGCCGGGCAGGCCGCACTCGCAGCGCGTCCACTCCGCCGAGATCCCGGTGTCGTACCTGAGCAGGGGGATCACCGCCTTCTCGTGCGTCACCGTCACGAGCATCCGGCCGTCGTCGATCTCCGTGTACTGGTGCGGGAGCAGATGGAGGGTGTCGTCGGAGCACGTGGGGCCGCTGTGCCCTATGATCCAGGTCTCCGCCGACCCGAAGAGCGCCCAGGTGCGCAGGTGGGGGAACTGGGACCGAATCAGCGCGCGGGTGTCGGAATCCAGCGCCGGGCCGCTCCAGACCACCTTGCTCAGGAAGTCCAGGCCGCGTCCCTCCGCGGCGCAGAACCGGAGCAGGCGGCGGATGGTGTCGAGCGTGGTGGCCAGCGCGGTCACGCCCCGCTGTTCGAACAGGTCGAGGTAGGGGCCGATCATCGTGTCGGTCGGCGCGTCCATCGACAGGGTCGGCACCCCCGCCCGGGTGGCCAGGGCGGTGTGCAGGTCGTGCGAGGCCCGCATGTGGAAGGGCGTGGTCAGGCTGGCGAGGAGGTCGCCGGGCTCGAACGGGTTCACGTACGGGGCGATCTCGTCGAGGTACAGGTCGGCCGGCAGCGCCCCCATGCGCATCGTCGAGGTCGTCCCGCCCATGATGTGCAGCGAGGCACGGTTCAGGGCGGTCGGGGCGTCCCTCATCAGGGCGTCGGTGGCCTCACCCAGTTCGTCCCGGGTCAGCGTGGGCAGTTCCGTCAGGCGGGGTGGACGGCTCCGGCTGGCGTAGTCGCTGTACTTGTCGCGGACCACCGGGATTCTGGAGAGGCGGGCCAGGGCATGGGACAGAGACCGGGCCTCGTCATGTGATTCCTCTGCCCCGGAAGTTATTGTCATTCTCGTACTCGCATTCCTAGTTATTCTCAGGTGGCCGTAAGCGGCCGACCGGAGTGGTTGCGGTGCGGTTAATGAACTAGAACTGCCGGGGACACTCCCGGAAGTTCCCTTCGGTGGCCGACAGGGTTGGGGTCGGTGTCACTCGAACAGTAAAGCAGGTTCCTACGACAACCGGCCAGGGTAAAGTCTCTTTATTTGTGATCGGGTGAATGCGTATGGTTATCAGTTCTTGTCGGGGGCGGTGCCCGGAAGGGTTCAAGATCATTTTCAAGGTTGTGAGGTTGGTCACATGGGCTTTCAATACCATGAGGTAACCAGAAGGAAATGGAATGTGTCCTGGAGGTCACTTCGGGGTTGAACTGGCCACGGGCCAGGAAGCGGCCTCGGCGCACGTGCGGGGTGCCGGGCGGGGTTGATCGGCGGCATATACCCTGGAAACCGACGCCCTGGTGCGACGCCGTGCGCGGCATGCCGTGCCGCCGGCGCGCGGGGGCGCCTCCCGACCACAAGAGAGAGCACCCATGAGTGACATCGAGCGCGAGGTCCACGCGGTGGCCGAACGTGCCGGGGACGCGGCGGTCGACCTCGCCCCGCTCAGCCGGGCCGTGAAGGACGCCGCCCTCCTCGCCATCGCCGACGCCCTCGTCAAGAGGAGCGACGAGATCACCGCCGCCAACGCCGAGGACGTGGAGCGTGCGCGGAGCGAGGGGACCACGCCGGCCTTCGTCGATCGCCTCACCCTGACCCCCCAGCGGATCGAGGCCGTCGCCGACGCCGTGCGCCAGATCGTCGAGCTGCCCGACCCGGTCGGGGAGTCGGTGCGTGGCGGTGTGCTGCCGAACGGCCTGGACCTGCGTCAGATCCGGGTGCCGCTCGGTGTCATCGGCATCATCTACGAGGGGCGGCCCAACGTCACGGTCGACGCCGCCGCGCTGTGCCTCAAGAGCGGAAACGCCGCCCTGTTGCGCGGTTCCTCCTCCGCCTACTCCTCCAACGCCGCCCTCGTCTCGATCATGCGCGAGGCGCTGGAGGGGACCGGTGTCCCGGTCGACGCCGTGCAGATGGTGCCTGGTCGCACCCGCGAGTCCTCCACCGCGCTCATGCGGGCGCGGGGACTGGTCGACGTCCTCATCCCGCGCGGGGGCAACTCGCTGATCCAGGCGGTCGTGCGCGACTCCACGGTCCCGGTGATCGAGACGGGGGAGGGCCTGTGCCACGTGTACGTGGACGAGGACGCCGACCTCGACAAGGCGGTCGCGATCGCCACCAACGCCAAGGCGCAGCGCTGCTCGGTGTGCAACGCGGCCGAGACGCTGCTCGTGCACGAAGCGGTCGCGGACACGTTCCTGCCCCGGGTGCTGGATTCCCTCGCCGAGGCCGGCGTCACTGTGCACGGCGACGCCCGCGTGTTGGCCGTGTCCCAGGCCGCGGGCGGTTCGGCGACGGTGGTCGAGGCCACCGAGGAGGACTGGGCCACCGAGTACCTGTCCATGGACCTGGCCGTACGCGTGGTCCCCACCATCGACGACGCCCTGGCCCACATTCGGCGGTACTCCACCCGGCACACGGAGGCCATCGTCACCGACTCGCTCTCCGCGTCCCGGTATTTCGTGTCCCGGGTCGACTCGGCCGCGGTCATGGTGAACGCCTCCACCCGTTTCACCGACGGCGGTGAGTTCGGATTCGGCGCGGAGATCGGTATCTCCACCCAGAAACTGCACGCCAGGGGGCCGATGGGGCTCACGGAGATGACGTCGACCAAGTACGTTGTGACGGGCGACGGACACCTGAAGTAGGAGTCATAGGATCTTTCCACGCGGGGTCGCCGGGCATGCCCGGCGACCCCGTCGTGTGTCAGGGGACGCCAAACTACACAAACACACCATGTGTCGCATATGCCACAGGAGGGTCCCATGAATGCTTGATGCATGTGCAGTTTCCCTGGTCGAAACCTAGACAAACGAGATTATTCGCCTCAGAAGTATTCCCAAATCGCCTAGGTATCGGTACGTTCCTGCGTGTGTCCCGGCGCTCCGCCCTTCGGAACGCCGCCCCCATGGTCACGATGAAAGGAACACCCCCGAATGAAGCTTCCGAGTAAGGCTGCGGCGCTCGCCACCGCCTCCCTCGCCGTCGGCGGGGTCGCGCTCGTCGCCACCCCCGCGCAGGCTGACCTCGTCACCCTGTGCTCGGGTCACGGCGGTGCGGTCACCCTCCCGACCGACCTCGCGGTCCCCGAGGGGGAGAGCTGCTACCTGGACGGCACGGTCATCCAGGGCGACGTCACCGTTCGCGCGGACGCCAACCTGCACATCATCGGCGGTGAGATCGAGGGAGAGGTGACCGTCCAGGGCAACGGCTACTTCGACGCCTCCAGCACCACCCTGGGTGACAGCGTCGTCAACAACGGCTCCTTCGGTACCCACCTGGAGGAGAGCACCAGTGGCGCCGGGGTGAGCGCGGTTCCCGCCGAGGGCGGCAGCACCGACGGCTTCGTCTTCGTCGTGGACTCCTCGGTCGAGGGCCTCGACTCTGAGGTGGGCGAGGTCTACGTCAGCGGTTCCCGCATCGGCGGCGACGTCAGCGCCGACGGCACCGAGTACGTCGACGTGTACGACACCGCCGTCCGCGGCGACCTGTCCGTCACCGGTTCCGCCGGCGGCGGCATCCTGTGCGACAGCGAGGTGCTGGGCGCGGCCACCTACTCCGGCGGTGGCGGCCCGGTCGCGGTCGGCGCGGGTGAGCAGGAGGGCTTTTGCGAGTCGCTCAACTACGTCGACGGGGACCTCACCGTCACCGGTGTGACCGGCGGCGTGTACGTGGACAACAACATCGTCGGCGGTGACCTGTCCACGTCCGACAACCAGCCCGTCGCCCAGGTCGGCGACAACAACCGCGTTCGCGGCGACATCCTGACCGAGGAGGTCGCGCTGCGCTCCTTCGCCGCCGCCGTGACGGAGGAGTTCGAGGCCCACGAGGAGGGCCTGGTCGAGCAGGTCGAGGAGGCCCGTACCGAGACGATCGACGAGGCCATGGCCGCGGGTCCCGCCTTCTAGGAGGCTGTGCCCCCGGGGTGCGCTCCCGGCGGCGCCGACGGTCCTCCCGTCGGCGCCGCTTCGCGTGCGCGGGGTGGTTCGGGGTGTTGTGTGTGCTATCACGGTATGTCGTCCTAATGACGACGGTCAAAGTTGGGTGATACAGTCCACCCATGGCTGACTCCGTGCGGCGTGTCGTGGTCACCGGTGGATCGGGCGGTATCGGACGAGCGGTCGTGTGCGCGCTCGCCGCGGAGGGATACCGGGTGGTCGCCCTCGGCCGGGACTCCGGTCGGCTCGCGGCACTGGAGCGAGAGAGCCGCGCACACGGACTCGACGTCACCGCACGGGTCTGCGACGTGACCGACGAGGCCGCCGTCGCCACGACCGCCGGAGCCCTCGGCCCCGTCGACGTCCTGGTCAACAACGCGGGGACGGCCGCGCCCGCGCCGTTGCGCGGCACCGGGCTCGACCTGTGGGAGAGCCACCTGCGGACCAACGCCACCTCGGCCTTCCTCATGACCCGCGCCCTCCTGCCGGGCATGCTCGAACGCGACCACGGCCGCATCGTCTTCGTCGCCTCCACCGCGGCCCTGGTGGGCACCCGCTACACGACCGCCTACACCGCCTCCAAGCACGCCATGATCGGGCTGGCCCGTGCCGTGGCCGCCGAGGTGGCCGGGACCGGGGTCACCAGCAACGCGGTGTGCCCCACGTTCGTCCGCGGCCCCCTGACCGACCGCTCGGTGGCGCGGATCGTCGAGCGGACCGGCCGCGACCGGGACCACGCCGAGGCCGCCCTGGCCTCGGCCTCACCCCTCGGCCGACTCCTGGAACCCGAGGAGGTGGCCGCCGCCGTGTCCTACTTCGCCAGCCCCCTGGCGCGCGCGGTCAACGGCCAGTCCCTGACCATCGACGGAGGAGGAACCCACACGTGAGCCCGTTCCGCGCGTCCGCCCCCCTGACCGAGGACTGGAACCACTTCGACGTCCACCACGCCGACGGGGTCACCACCGTGACCCTGGACCGCCCCGACCGGCTCAACGCCCTCACCTTCGAGTCCTACGCCGACCTGCGCGATCTCCTGACCGAACTGCCCCACCGGGGCGACACCCGGGCCCTCGTGCTGCGCGGCAGGGGCCGGGGTTTCTGCTCGGGAGGGGACGTCCACGAGATCATCGGGCGCACCCTGGCGATGGACCCCGACGACCTGCTCGCCTTCACCCGGATGACGGGTGAGGTGGTCAAGGCGATGCGGGAGTGTCCGGTGCCGATCATCGCCGCCGTCCACGGCACGGCCGCGGGCGCCGGGTCGGTACTGGCGTTGGCCGCCGACTTCCGGGTGGTGACGCGGTCGGCCCGGTTCGCGTTCCTGTTCACCAAGGTCGGCCTGGCCGGGGCGGACATGGGCGCCGCCTACCTGCTGCCGCGCGTCGTCGGCCTCGGTCACGCCACCAAACTCCTCATGCTCGGCGACACCGTCGGCGCGGAGGAGGCGGACCGCTGCGGACTGGTCAGCGAGCTCGTGGACGACGGCGCGCTGGACACCGCGGTGTCGGCGCTGGCCGCCCGGCTGGCGGAGGGGCCGGCGTTCGCCCACGCGCAGACCAAGGCGCTGCTCTCGCGTGAACTGGACATGAACCTGTCGGGTTCGGTCGAGCTGGAGGCGATGACCCAGGCGCTGCTGATGAAGAGCGCCGACTACGCCGAGTTCCACGCGGCGTTCACCGGTCGGCGCGCACCCGAGTGGAAGGGCCGCTGATGGCGGACGCACGCATTCCTCCGACACCCCACGCCCTGGTCGATCCGCCTGAGCTGGGAGCGGGCTCCGGTTTCGCCCACGCCGTGGTCCCCGCACGGGGCCGGACCGTGTACCTGGCCGGGCAGATCGCCACCGGCCCCGACGCGAGGGTGGCCGCCGAGGGGCTGGTCGCCCAGTTCGACCTCGCACTGGCCAACGTCCTGACCGCGCTGGGCGCCGCGGGTGGTTCCCCCGAACACCTGGTCAACCTGACCGTCTACACCACGGACGTGGCGGGTTACCGCGCCGCCGCCCGGGAGATCGGCCGCGCCTACCGGGGCCGTCTGGGCCGCCACTACCCGGCGATGGCCCTGTTCGGCGTGACCGGGCTGTTCGACCCCGACGCCCTGGTGGAGCTGGTCGGCGTCGGGGTCGTCCCCGAGCCCGCTACCCCCTGACGGTGGCGCGGACGTGCTCCAGAGCCGGGGCGCGCAGCAGGGTGTGCAGGTCGAAGAAGACTCGCGCCGCCCTGCTGCCCGCCCACGGGTCCGGCAGCAGCTCCGGCGGCAGCCCGGGGTCGAGGTAGGGCATCCGCCGCCAGGCGTCCACCGCGCGCAGGTGGTCGGCGAACGCCGCCGGGCCCGGTTCGGGTGTCCCCGCGCGGCCGCCGCGGCGCCGCCACGCCTCCAGCACGGGTTCGTGCTCGGTCAGGAAGCGCCGGTACATCTCCTGGAGCGCGGGCAGGTCCCACCAGCGTGCCACGGCCTCGGTCGGATCGCCGAAACCGAGGTGGTCGGCGTGGAAGAGATCCACGTACCCCTCCAGACCGAGACCGCGAAGGACACGGCGGGCCTGGTCGGTCAGGTGCGCCGGGGCGATCCACACCCCGGCGGCGGTGGTCCCGAAACCGAGTCGGGTGAGCGCGGTACGCAGGGCGTGGCGGCGGTCGCGTTGGGACTCGGGGACGGAGAAGACCACGAGCACCCAACCGTCGTCGGTCCGGGCGACCCGGTGCCCGAAGATGCGCTGGTCGCCCTCGGCCAGGACCCGATGCCCCTCCTCGGACAGGCGGTAGCCGGCCACTCCGCCGATCCGCTCGGAGACGAGCAGGCCGCGCCGTTTGAGTCGGGAGACCGCCGAGCGCACGGAGGGCGCGTCGACGCCGGGGCCGGCCATGAGCGCGATGAGGTCGGCCACACCGATCCATCCGCCGAGGTCGCGGGCGTAGGTGCCGAAGAACGACACGATGAGCGAGCGCGGCCGTCGGCTGACCCGTCCGTCGCCGTCTCCGCCTTCGGGGGACACGTGTGTCTGTTCACTGCTCTCCGTCACGTCCACACGATAGTGCCTCTTTCGTGAGTCCTCCCATCACCCGTTCTCACGCCGAGGCAAGGGCAGGGTCGGCAGAGAGCTTCATATCGATCTCTTGACGGTCGTCGCCAGTCCTGTACATTCGGAACGTGGGATGGATCACTATCCGAGTCGAGGTCGCCCATGGGGTTCGCTCTGAACGACGCTGACCGCGCGTTCGCCGACTGGGTGGGGGAGCGCGCCGCGGAGCTCGCCGCCACCCCGCCAGGGGAACCGGTGGGTCGAGTCGACCGACCGCTGCTCCGCCGCCTCCGCGACCTGGGCCTGCTCCCCGCCCTGTTCCCCGGCGCCCACGACGGCGGCCCCCTCCGCGAGGCTCCCGCCACCCGCCTGTGCCTGCTCCGGGAGCGCCTGGCGCGCGTGGACACCCACGCCGAGACCGCCCTCGCCCTCCAGGGCCTGGGCGCCTACCCCCTCCTCCAGTCCGGCACCGCCGCCCAGCGACGCCGCTGGATCCCCGCCGTCGCCGCGGGCGAGGCCGTGGCCGCCTTCGCGCTCACCGAGCCCGGCGCGGGCTCCGACGCCGCCGCGCTCGCGCTGCGCGCCGAACCGGACGGCGGCGGCTGGCGCCTGCACGGTGAGAAGACCTGGATCTCCAACGCCCCCGACGCCGACTTCTACACCCTCTTCGCCCGCACCGCCCCCGGTGCCCGAGCCCGGGGCGTCACCGCCTTCCTCGTCCCGGCCGACCGCCCCGGCCTCACCGGATCCTCGCTGGAGATGCTCTCCGAGCACGCTCTGGGCCACCTGGTCCTCGACGGCGTCCCCGTCGGCGCCGACGACGTGGTGGGCCGTCCCGACGAGGGGTTCTCCGTCGCCATGCGCACCCTCGACCTCTTCCGCCCCAGCGTCGGGGCGTTCGCGGTCGGGATGGCCGACGCCGCTCTGGCCGCCGCCCGAGAGCACACACGCGGCCGCCACGCCTTCGGCGCGCCCCTCGACCGCCTCCAGACCGTCGCCCACACCCTCGCCGAGATGGCCACCCGGGTCGAGGCCGCCCGCCTCCTCGTCTACGCGGCGGCCGAGGAGTACGACACCGGCGGCGACGCGGTCACTCTCAGGGCCGCCATGGCCAAGCTGCTGGCCACCGAGACCGCCCAGTACGTGGTGGACGCCGCCGTGCAGCTGCACGGCGCGCGCGCACTGCGCCGCGGCCACCTCCTGGAGCGCCTGTACCGGGAGGTCCGCGCACCGCGCGTCTACGAGGGCGCCTCGGAGGTCCAGCGCCAGATCATCGCCCGCCACCTGCCCCCGATCCCGGGCACCCCACCCACCTCGTAGGCCCTGACCGCGGAGGTCCCCATGCCGCCGACCCTGTCACCCACCGGCCACGTCGACACCTTCACCCGCGACCACCTCCCGCCGCCCGAGCAGTGGCCCGAACTCGTCCTCGATCCGCCCGCGCCGCGCTATCCCGACCGGATCAACTGCGCCGAGGAGCTCCTGGACGGGACCATCGCCACCCACGGGGCCGATCGCCCCTGCCTCGTCGGAGAACACGAGAGCCTCACCTACGGCGCCCTGCGCGACCGGGCCGACCGGGTGGCGCGCGTCCTGGTCGAGGACACCGGCCTGGTTCCGGGGCAGAGGGTCCTGCTGCGCGGCCCCAACTCCCCCTGGACGGCCGCCTGCTGGCTGGGGATCCTGCGGGCCGGGGGAGTGGTCGTCACCGTCCTGCCGGTCCTGCGCACCGACGAACTCGCCGCCGTCATGCGCTCCGCCCGCGTCACCCACGCACTGTGCGACGCCCGCTTCCTCGACGACCTGGCCGCCGCCGCGGCCGTGATGGCGTCCACTCCGCACGTGATCGCCTACGGGGGAGCGGGATCCGAGGACCTCACCGCACGCGCCGCCGCCCGACCGGCCGGGTTCGCCCCCGTGCGCGTGGCGGCCGACGACGCGTGCATGATCGCCTACACCTCCGGGACCACCGGCACCCCCAAGGGCTGCGTCCACTTCCACCGCGACGTCCTCGCCGTCGCCGACACCTACTCCGCGCACGTGCTCCGGCCCACCCCCGACGACGTGTTCACTGGCAGTCCGCCGTTCGGTTTCACGTTCGGGCTCGGCGGCCTGTTGATCTTCCCCCTGCGCGCGGGCGCCTCCTCGGTCCTGTTGGAACGGCCCCACCCCGGGGCCCTGCTCGGCGCCGTCGCCGAGCACGGCGTGAGCGTCCTGTTCACCGCCCCCACCGCCTATCGCGCCATGCTCGGGCGGCTCGACGGCCACGACCTTTCGCGGCTGCGGCGCTGCGTCTCCGCCGGAGAGCACCTGCCCGCCGCCACCTGGCACGCCTGGCACGAGGCCACCGGGTTGCGCATGCTCGACGGGATCGGCGCCACCGAGATGCTGCACATCTTCGTCTCCTCCACCGACGAGCACACACGCCCCGGCTCCACCGGGCGACCGGTTCCCGGGTTCGAGGCGGTCGTGCTCGACGACGACGGCCGACCCGTACCCGACGGGCGGCCCGGACACCTGGCCGTGCGCGGCCCGGTCGGCTGCCGCTACCTCGACGACGACCGCCAGCGCGACTACGTCCGCGACGGCTGGAACCTCACCGGAGACACCTACGTCCGCGACGCGGACGGCTACCTGTGGTATCGGGCGCGCAGCGACGACATGATCGTCACCGCCGGGTACAACGTCGCCCCGGCCGAGGTCGAGGAGGCCCTGCTCACCTCCCCGGACGTGGAGGAGACGGCGGTCGTGGGCGTACCCGACCCCGACCGGGGCCAGGTCGTGCGCGCCTACGTCGTGCTGCGCGACGGCCTCACCCCCGACGAGGACCGCGCGGAGCGGCTCCGCGAGTACGTGCGATCACGCATCTCCCCGTACAAGACCCCGCGCTCCATCGAGTTCCGCCCGGTCCTACCCCGGACCGCCACCGGAAAGCTCCAGCGGTTCCGGCTGCGCTAGGCGGTGTTCTCCGGGCCCTTCCGCCTCGCTCCGGACCGTGCCCGGGCGAGCATTCCACGGCACGGGCCCTGACAGGCACCTGCCCCGGCAGCTCCGAACAGGGCGAACGCGACCACTGACAGGAAGGCGGACCCCATGCGCATCGCGTGTGTCGGGGCGGGCCCCGGAGGACTCTACTTCGCCGCCCTGGCCAAGCAGCTCGACGTCGGCCACGAGATCACCGTGTACGAACGCGACCCGGCCGACGCCACCTACGGCTTCGGGGTGGTGCTCTCCGACGAGACCCTCGGCGGAATCGAACACGCCGACCCCCACGTGTACGCGGCCCTGGCCGCCGAGTCCGCCCGCTGGGACGACATCGACGTCCACCACCGGGGCGCCGTCGTCACCTCGGGCGGCCACGGGTTCTCCGCGATCGGCCGCCGGACCCTGCTGAGGATCCTGCGCGAACGCTGCGCCGAGCTCGGCGTGCGCGTGCGGACCGGCGTCCACGCCCCACCCGCCGACGAGCTGGCCGCCGCCCACGATGTGGTGGTGGCCGCCGACGGGGCGCACAGCCGCACCCGCGCCGCCTACGCCGACGCCTTCGGCACCACCCTGGAACACGGCCGCAACCGGTTCATGTGGTTGGGCACCGACCGGGTGTTCGACGCCTTCCGGTTCCACGTCCTGGAGACCCCCCACGGCGTCATGCAGCTGCACTGCTACCCCTACTCCGCCGACGCCAGCACGTTCCTGGTGGAGACGCACGAGGACGTGTGGCGGGCGGCCGGTTTCGCCGACCTCGCCGAGCGCTGCGACCCCCGACCCGGCCGCAGCGACACCGAGAGCATCGCCCGCTGCTCGACGCTCTTCGCCGACGTCCTCGACGGCGGCCGCCTGCTGCCCAACAACTCCCGGTGGCAGCGGTTCACCACGGTGCGCAACCGCTCCTGGCACCACGGCAACGTCGTCCTCCTCGGCGACGCCGCGCACACCGCGCACTTCTCCATCGGGTCGGGCACCAAGCTCGCCATGGAGGACGCCCTGGCCCTGGCCGCCTGCCTGCACGAGAACCCCACCGTCCCCTCCGCCCTGGCCGCCTACGAGACCGAGCGCGGACCCGTCGTGGCCAGTACCCAGCGCGCGGCCCAGGCCAGCATGGAGTGGTTCGAGGGCATCGGCCGCCACGTCGGACAGGAGCCCGTCCAGTTCGCCTTCGACCTGCTCACCCGCAGTCGCCGGGTCACCTACGACAACCTGCGCCTGCGCGACCCCGAGTTCGTCGCCGAGGTGGACGCGTGGTTCGCCGACCGCGCCGGCGCCGCCCCCGTCGCACCCCGCCCGCCCATGTTCCACCCCTTCCGCCTGGGCGGACTGGAACTGGCCAACCGGGTGGTGGTCTCGGCCATGGACGTGTACTCCGCCGTGGACGGCACCCCGCAGGACTTCCATCTGGTCCACCTCGGCGGCAAGGCCCTCGGCGGCGCCGGACTGGTCATGACGGAGATGGTGTGCGTGTCGGCCGAGGGGCGCATCACCCCCGGTTGCGCCGGCCTGTACCGGACCGAACACGAGACCGCCTGGCGCCGGGTCACCGACTTCGTGCACGCTCACAGCGGAGCGCGTGTCGGCGTCCAGCTCGGCCACTCCGGACGCAAGGGGTCCACCCGGCGCATGTGGGAGGGGATGGACGAACCGCTCCCGGAGGGCAACTGGCCGATCGTCGCGCCGTCCCCGATCCCGTACCGGGAGGGCGTCAACCAGGTCCCCCGCGAACTCGACGCCGCCGCCATGGCCTCGATCCGCGACGATTTCGTCGCCGCCGCGCTCGCCGCCGACCGGGCCGGGTTCGACCTGCTGGAGCTGCACTGCGCCCACGGGTACCTGCTGTCCGGCTTCCTGTCCCCGGTCACCAACCGCCGCACCGACGCCTACGGCGGGGACCTGGCCGCCCGTCTGCGCTACCCCCTGGAGGTGCTCACCGCGGTCCGGGCGGCGTGGCCCGACCACAAACCCCTCACCGTGCGGATCTCCGCCACCGACTGGGTGGAGGGCGGCACCACCGCCGACGACGCCGTGGAGGTCGCCCGCGCCCTGGCCGCCGCCGGGGCCGACGCCATCGACGTCTCCACCGGACAGGTCACCCCCGACGAACGGCCCGCGCGCGGCCGCAGCTACCAGGTGCCCTTCGCCGAACGCATCCGCCGGGAGACCGGGGTCCCCGTCATCGCGGTGGGGGCGATCTCCTCCCACGACGACGTCAACTCCACCATCCTGGCCGGTCGCGCCGACCTGTGCGCTCTGGGACGACCCCATCTGTACGACCCGCACTGGACACTGCACGCCGCCGCCGACCAGGGGTATGAGGGCCCCGGCGCGACCTGGCCGCCTCCCTTCCGGGCGGGTAGCCGGAAACCGCCCACGGGCCGCACCGACGGCCCCCGCCCCCGACTCGACCTGCTACGTTCCCCAGGAGCCGACGCCACCCGCCACCGGCGCTGGCGCCCCGGCCGATGACGCCCGTCCACGACGATGGAGAGGCCCGTGCCGACGACCCTCACCTACGGGGAGCACCCCAGCCAGACCGTCCACCGGTGGGCCCCCGCCGACGGAGCCGACCGGCCCGCGCCGGTCGCGGTACTGCTGCACGGAGGATGGTGGCGCGACCTGCACGACGCCCGTCTCATGGAGCCGCTGGCCCGGGACCTGGGCGCCGCCGGGTGGGACGTGTGGAACGTGGAGTACCGGCGCACGGGGGCCGACGGGGGAGGGTGGCCGCGCACCCGCGACGACGTCGCCCGCGCGCTGGAGCTGCTCGCGGAGACCATCGACCGGGAGGACGGCGCGCTGGACGCCTCCCGGGTGGCGTCGGTGGGGCACTCGGCGGGCGGGCACCTGGCCCTGCTCACCGCGGTGGACTCCCCCGTCACCGACGTGGTGGCGCTCGCCCCGATCACCGACCTGCGGCGCTGCGCCGACGCGGGGCTGGGCGAGGGCGCGGTCGAACCGTTCCTGGGCCCCGATCCCGACCCGTGGCTGTACGAGACCACCTCACCCCGCCACCGGCTTCCTGTCGGGGTGCCCCAGCTGGTCGTGCACGGCGACGCGGACGACCGGGTCCCGGTGGCGCACAGCCGCGACTACGTGGCGGCGGCCCGCGCGGCCGGGGACGCGGTGGACTACCGGGAGGTGGCCGGGGCCGACCACTTCGCGGTCATCGACCCCGCGCACCCCGCCTGGGGTGCGGTCCGCGACCGCCTCGACCGGCGCTGAGCGCTCCCGGGCCGACCGGGGCGGGGTGTCAGGCCGGCCGCCGGCGCGTCCGGACGTCCGGGACCCGTCAGGACTTCTGGGCGGACCCGCCCCGCCAGCGGTCGGCGACGGTGTCGAAGATCTTCCCGCCCGCGCTGGCCGCGCTTCCGGCGACGTCGCGCAGGGTGCCCAGGAGCGGGTCCTCCGATCGCTCCCACGCGTCCTTGTAGTGGTTGGCGGCGTTGCGGGCCTCCTGGCCGACACTGGCGTCGCGGTCCGAGGAGCGGCGCGGGTAGTCACCGCCCAGGATGCGCTGGTAGGAACCGTCCTCCACCCACCGGTGCAGCTCGGCCAGGCGGACCACCGCGAACGGGTGGGTCTGCCCGCTGAGGCTGAGTAGCTTGAGGAGGCTGTCGCGTGCGTCGCCGCCGCGCTCGTACTCGCGGGCCTGCTCCAGGAAGGCGTCGGGGTTCATCTCCGCCAGGGTGGAGCCGCCCGCCATCTTCATCAGCGCGCGCTTGCCCGCCTCGGGGTCCTGGCAGGCCAGGACGCCCGCGCGGTCGCAGGACAGCTCGGACTTGCGGTACCACTCCTCCAGCGCGGCCACGATGGCGCGCAGGCCGATGTAGCCCAGCGGGATCCACGCCACGCGGGCGGCGAGCTGGATCAGGGCCAGCAGCATCGTGCGGTAGACGGCGTGGCCGCTGAGGATGTGGCCGACCTCATGGCCGATGACGAACCGCTGCTCCTCGGCGTCGAGCAGGTCGAACAGACCCGTGGTCATGACGATGAACGGCTTCTGGCTGCCGATCGCCATCGCGTTGGGCTTGGGGTTCATCTGGACGTAGAGCTCGGGAACCTCGTCCAGGTCCAGGACGTAGGCGGCGTCGCGCACGTAGTCGTGCAGGTGCGGGAACTGGGTGGGGCCCACGCGCACCGCGCTGGACAGGAACATCAGGCGCAGAGCCCGCTCGTTGAAGAGCCCGGACATGCGCTTGAACACCTCGTCGAACCCGCGCAGCGAGCGCAGCGCGACCAGGGCGCCCCGGTCGGCCGGGTGCTCGTAGGCGCGGGGTGAGATCTCGGAGAGCCGGACGCGTACGCGGTCTGGTGAGTTCGCCATACCGGCATGCTATGCGTCGCGATGGCGGTTGGCCACGGTTTCGGGCAATCGAGATATGACGTGATTCGCCGATCCTTCGGGAACCGCGGGGAAGGAACCCGTCCCACCACTCGTTGACCCAGTTCCAGGGGCATATCGGGAAAAAGCGCCGACGACGGTACACCCCGTCGGCTAATCTCGGTTGGCCGATCCCGGCAACGACCACGACCACGGCGAAACGGAGCGCACAGTGGCCAACGAAGCGACCGGCGCGCCCACCAGGGCCGGAGCCGCCCCCACCAAGGTCGGCATCATGGGTGGCACCTTCGACCCCATCCACCACGGGCACCTCGTCGCCGCCAGTGAGGTGGCCCACCTTTTCGACCTCGACGAGGTCGTGTTCGTCCCCACGGGCCAGCCCTGGCAGAAGGACCCCGACAACGTCACCCCCTCCGAGGACCGCTACCTCATGACGGTGATCGCCACCGCCGAGAACCCCCAGTTCCGGGTCGACCGCATCGAGATCGACCGCGCCGGGCCCACGTACACCCTGGACACCCTGCGTGAGATGCGCGCCTCCTACGGCCCCGACGTCGAGCTGTACTTCATCACCGGAGCCGACGCGCTCGGTGCCATTCTGAGCTGGCACAACGTCGACGAACTCTTCGAGCTCGCGCATTTCGTAGGCTGTAACCGTCCCGGGCACCACCTCAGTGACTCCGGGCTGCCCGAGGGCAAGGTCTCGCTGGTGGAGGTTCCCGCGTTGGCCATCTCCTCGACCGAGTGCCGGGAGCGGGTCCGCAAGGGCGAACCCATCTGGTACCTGGTCCCCGACGGCATCGTCCGCTACATCAACAAGACCGGGCTCTACCGAGAGAGCTGAAAGGCAGCAAGCACAACGTGACAGCCACCGACAGGGCGCTGGAGCTGGTCAGGGTCGCCGCAGAGGCCGCCTCCGACAAGCTCGCGCAGGAGATCATCGCCTACGACGTCAGCGACCAGCTCGTCATCACCGACGCCTTCGTGCTGTGCTCGGCGCCCAACGACCGGCAGGTCCGCGCGATCGTCGACGAGGTCGAGGACCAGCTCCGCCTCAAGGCCGGAGCCAAGCCGGTGCGGCGCGAGGGCGAGCGGGACGGCCGCTGGGTGCTGCTGGACTACGCGGACATCGTCGTGCACATCCAGCACGAGGAGGAGCGCGGGTACTACGGCCTCGAACGCCTGTGGAAGGACTGCCCCGAGATCAGCCTTCCCGAGAACGCGCGCGGCGCCGAGCGCACCCCGCTGGACGAGCAGTAGCCGCCGAACGAGGAAGACGCGACCACGTGAGCGACACCATCCCCCGCGTGCTGTTCTGGCGGCACGGACGTACGGCCTGGAACGTCGAGAACCGCTTCCAGGGACAGACCGACATCGAACTCGACCGGCTCGGCCACGCCCAGGCCGAACGGGCGGGCCGCGTGCTCGCCACCCTGGAACCCGACGTCATCGTCGCCTCCGACCTGCGGAGGGCGGCCGACACCGCCGGGTACCTCAGCCGTGCGTCAGGGGTCGCGGTCGAGTACGACAAAGGGTTGCGTGAACGCTTCGGCGGCTCCTGGGAGGGACTGACCGGGGCGGAACTGTCCGCCCGCTGGCCCGCCCAGCACGCCGTGATGGACATCCCCGACGGGGAGGACATCTCCGATGTCGGAGACCGGATGACCGCGGCCGTCGACCGTGCGCTGGAGCGGACGCCGTCCGGGGGACTGCTGGTCGTCGTCAGCCACGGCGCCGCGGTTCGGGTGGGTATCTCCAGGATGCTGGGGATCCCCGACGGGCAGCGGGAGGTGCTCGGCCCGCTCAGCAACTGCTGCTGGTCGGTCCTCCAACGCAGACGGGACAGATGGCGGCTCATGGAACACAACGCCGCGAGCCTTCCAGAGCCCGTCGTGCTCAGCGACGACGCCTGACCGGGACTCCGTTTCGACGTTCGCGCCGGATTCCGCTAAGGTTCTGGGAGTCGGCGGGCGACACACCCGCACGACTCCCACACGGGGCTATGGCGCAGTTGGTAGCGCGCCTCCATGGCATGGAGGAGGTCTGGGGTTCGAATCCCCATAGCTCCACTCGATTCCGAGACGATCCTGCTCGCGCGTGACCGCGCTCGCCGGGTCGTCTCGTCGTTTCTTCTGGGGGACGACCCCCAGACCCCCGATGCGGGGCTTCGCCCCGCGGGTTCGAGTGACGTCCCGTCAGGTCCACGGACTCAGGACGACCCTGCTCGGGGGCCTTCGGCCGCCTCGCCGGGTCGTCCGTCGTGTTTGCCGGGGGGACGACCCCCCGAACCCCCCGGTGTGCCGCTCGGCCTTCGGCCGTCGCGTTTACCGGGGGGAGACGCAGGACTGACCGTCCCCCGCGCGCGGGCGGCGCAACCACACGGCGGTGTCGCCCGGTAGCGCCCCGTCCAGTTCGGCACTGGCCACCAGGACCTCCCCCGGCGGGAGCCGCACCGCGTCGGGACCGGTGTTGACCAGGACCAGTGTCTGCGCTCCGCGCCAGAACGCCATGAGGGGACCGCCGTCCAGCTCCGCGTCCCAGGTCAGGGACTCGTCGGCGGAGAACCCCCGCCGTGCGGCGAGCGCCCGCCGGTACAGGTTCAGAGTCGACCCCGGATCCCCCGCCTGAGCCTCCACCGACCAACGACCCCACCCCGCGGGCTGGGGGAGCCAGGAACCTCCGTCACCGAAGCCGTGGGAGGGGCCGTCCACCGTCCACGGCAGCGGGACCCGTGAGCCGTCCCTTCCCTTGTCGGTGTGCCCGCTGCGTGGCCAGCGCGGGTCCTCCAACGCCTCGGGGGGAAGGTCGGCGACCTCGGGCAGCCCCAGCTCCTCCCCCTGGTAGAGATAGGCCGACCCGGGCAGTGCCAGCATCAGCAGGGCCAGCGCCCGGGCGCGGCGCGTGCCCAGATCGAGGTCCGGGGCGGGGTCGCGGCCGTCACCGAGCAGCCAGGTCCGTAGGTCGGTGCCAGGGGGCAGGCCCAGGACCGACACCCGACGCACCAGGTCATGGTTGTTGGTCACCCACGTCGCCACCGTGCCCGTCCGCGCGGCGTCGGTGATGGAGGCATCGATCACGCGCCGATAGGAGCCGGCGTCCCACGGAGTGAGCAGGAAGTCGAAGTTGAAGGTCTGGTCCAGTTCGTCGGGGCGGGTGTAGCGGATCCGGCGGTCGGCGGGCAGCCACACCTCGCCGACGGTGGTCGGGGGCGGGTCGAACTCCGCCAGGACCCGGCGCCAGTCCCGGTAGACGTCATGGACCCCGGGGCGGTCCATGAGCGGATGGTCCGGGTTGGCCGCGATGTCCTCGTACCGGCCGCCGTCCACCAGGACCAGGTCGCGCAGCGGCTCGGCCAGGTCCTTGACCAGCCCGTAGGCGACGTCGACGCGGAACCCGTCCACCCCGCGGCGGCTCCAGAACCGGAGGATGTCGCGGAACTCGTCGCGCACCCGCGGGTCGTCCCAGTTCAGGTCGGGCTGCTGGGGGGCGAAGAAGTGCAGGTACCACTGCCCGTCGGGCACCCGGGTCCAGGCCGGGCCGCCGAAGGTCGACCGCCAGTTGGACGGTGGCAGTTCCCCGTCCGGCCCCCGGCCGTCCCGGAAGACGTACCGGTCGCGTTCGGGCGATCCGGGCCCGGCCGCCAGGGCCGCGCGGAACCAGGGATGTGCCTCGGAGGTGTGGTTGGGCACGATGTCGATCATCACGCGAAGATCGCGCTCGTGGGCCGCTCGCACCATGGTGTCGAAGTCGTCCAGGCTTCCCAACAGCGGATCCACGTCCCGGAAGTCGGCGACGTCGTAGCCGCCGTCCGCCCATGGCGAGGGGTTGAACGGGGTCAGCCAGATTCCGTCGGCGCCCAGGTCGCTGATGTGGTCCATCCTGGCCGTGATCCCTGGGAGGTCGCCCACGCCGTCACCGTCGGAGTCGGAGAAACTGCGCGGGTAGACCTGGTAGAGGACCGCGTCGCGCCACCACTGCTGCATGAGTTCCCCCTGTGGTCGATTGTGCGTCGGGTCAGACCGCGCGTTCCCCTCACGGCCGCGATGGAGCGCCGGAGGATGATCCGGGCGGGCGGCCCCGCCAGGAGCGAACCTCGCGGACCTGACAGGCGAGCGTGTCGCGATCGGCCGACCCCTGGACGCGTTGACGGACCCGCCGGGCGACATCACGCGTGCTCGCGGGCCTGTTGGACATGCGGACCACGTTAGAGAACGATGAGGGTGACGGCACTGTTTCCTTCCGGAGAGCCTCACGGTTGATCCACGACCGGCTCGACACCGCGCGCCCGTCTCCGGCCGGCGCGAAAGGAGAGCGCCATGTCCGTCATCGCACGGCGTGCGGGGGCGGCGGTCCGCACCTGCGCCGCCGGGTTCGGGGCACTGGTCCTGACCGTGGCCGCCGCGTGCGGGGAACCGCCGGGCGGGGGCGGCGGCACCGCCGGTCTGGCCGACGACCCGCGGTTCGTCTGGGCGCTCACCGGCGCCGACCGGCAGATCCACGAGGCCGTCGCCCGGCTGTGGAACGAGGAGAATCCGGACCGGCGGGTCGACATCTTCTTCCTGGCGCCCACCGCCGACGAGCAGCGCCAGGCCCTGTTCCAGGACCTCCAGAGCCAGGCCGGGGGGTTCGACGTCCTCGGACTCGACGTGATCTGGACTGGAGAGTTCGCCAATTTCGGCTACCTCGAGAGCCTGGAGGAGTTCAGGCCGAGGATCGAGGGCACCAGCCTGGCGGGCGCGGTCGACAGCGCCCAGTGGCGGGAGGAGCTGTACGCACTGCCCTACTCCTCCAACGGCGCGCTCCTCTACTACCGCACCGACCTCATCGACGAACCGCCCACCACGTGGGAGGAGCTCTACGAGACCGGTACCGAGGCGGCCGGGAAAGCGGGTGTCTCCGCCTACGTCGGCCAGGGCGACCGCTACGAAGGCTTCGTCGTCAACTTCCTGGAGCTGTACTGGTCGGCGGGCGGCGAGCTGTTCGACGACGCCCAGGAGTACAGCACCTTCCTGGAGGGGGACGCCGCCGAGACCGCACTGGACTTCATGACCGAGGCCTACGAGACCGGCTTCTACGCCGAGGGTTTCGACTCGATGGTCGAAGACGACGCCCGTGCCCTCTTCCAGGCGGGCGAGGCCGTCTACATGCGCAACTGGCCCTACGCCGTCCCGCTCCTGGAGGGCGAGGGCAGCGCGGTCGCCGGGGACTTCGCGGTCGCTCCGCTGCCGACCTTCACCGGTGAGGGCACCACCAGCGCGCTGGGCGGGCTCAACAACGCCGTCAGCTCGCTCAGCGACACCCCCAAGCTCGCCCGTGAGTTCGTCCTGTGGGCCGCCACCGATCCCGAGGCCCAGGCGATCCTGGCCGACAGCAGTCTGCCTCCGACCCTGACCAGTGCTTACGACGACGTCGACGACCCGCGTCTGGAGCTGCTCGGCGAGGTTCTCGCCCAGGCGCACGCGCGTCCGCCGGTGCCCGGATACAACGCTCTGTCCCTGGCCATCCAGGACAACCTGCACCCCGCCTACATCGGGCAGGAGAACCCGGCCGCGGCGCTGGAGGACGTCGACCAGGCGGCCGACGCCGCGCTCGAACAAGAGTAGGGCCATGACCACGACCACGAACGTCCGCATGCGACAGGGCTTGGGAGAACGGGCGATGGGGTGGGTGTTCCTCACCCCGTCGTTCGCCTTCATGGCCGTGATCGCGCTCTTCCCGGTCCTCTACGCGATCGGGATCAGCCTGTACCGGATCCGCGGGTTCCGGCGCGAGCCCGTAGGCCTCGACAACTACCTCCGTGTGCTCAGCGACTCCGGCTTCTACAACGCCGTGGGCAACACGCTGGTGTTCACCGTGACGTCGGTGGCGCTGGAGTTCGCCATCGGGATGGCGTTCGCCTTGATCATGCACCAGGCGTTCGTTGGCCGGGGCCTGACCCGGGCGGTCATCCTGGTGCCCTGGGTGATCCCCACCGCGGTCGCCGCCCAGGTGTGGCGGTACATGTTCGATCGCAACCCGGGCTTCGTGAACGCGGTGCTCGGCACCGACATCAACTGGCTGCGGGACCCCACCTGGACCATGGTCGCCATCATCAGTGCCGACGTGTGGAAGACCGCGCCGTTCGTGGCGCTGCTGCTCCTGGCCGGTCTCCAGACCATCCCGAAGGACTACTACGAGGCGGCCAAGGTCGATGGAGCGGGCGCGGTCCAGCGGTTCTCGCACATCACCCTGCCGCTGCTGCGCCCGGCGATCGTCGTCGCACTGCTGTTCCGGACGGTGGACGCGCTGCGCATGTTCGACTTCGCGTACGTGTTCGCCGGGTACTCCAACTCGGTCGCGACCCTGTCGGTGTACGCGCAGCGGTTCCTGGTCGCTGACCCGAAACCGGGGTACGCCAACGCGCTGTCCACGGTGACGTTCGTCGTCGTCATGCTCGTCGGACTGGCCTTCATCAGCCGGATGGGCCGCCACATGGTGGGCGACGTGGCACGGAAGGAGAGGCGATGACGGGCCGGACGCGGACGGCGGCCCCGACCCGGCCGGGGACCGCGCGCCGTCGGGGGACGCCCCCGGCGGCGGTCAACGCGCTCAAGCCGCTGGGGCTGCTCCTGGTGTTGGGCTGGTGCCTGTTCCCGTTCCTGTGGATGGCGATGACCAGCCTGCGTACGGGATCGGTGGCGCTGACCGACCCGAACATCCTCCAGGGGCCGTTCGACCTGGACAACTACCGGCAGATCATCGGCCAGGGCTTCCACTTCGCGCTGCGCAACTCGCTGATCGTGGCCTCGGTGACGACGGTGGTCTGCGTCCCGGTGGCCTCCCTGGCGGGGTACGCGCTGGCCCGGTTGCCGTTGGCGGGCAAGTTCGTGATCCTGGCGGTGACTCTGGTCGCGACGCTGTTCCCACCGGTCGCCCTGGTCAACCCGCTGTACCAGATGTACCTGGAACTCAACCAGTGGACGGGGATCAACCTGCTCAACACGTACACGGGCATGGTGATCCCCTACGTCGCGCTGACCCTGCCACTGTCCATCTTCATCCTCGCCACGTTCTTCTCGGGCATCCCGAAGGAGATCGAGGAGTCGGCCAAGGTGGACGGCGCCACGCCGTTCCAGGCCTTCCTACGGGTGGTCGCGCCGCTGGCCGCCCCCGGCGTGGGGGCGGCGGCGATCCTCACCTTCGTCTACGCCACCAACGAGTTCCTGCTGGCCTTCTCCTTCGCCCCGAACGACCTCAACGTGCAGACCGTCCCGGTGTTCGTGGGCACCTTCGAGAGGGTCGGCTACGAGAACCCGATCGGGCAGATCATGGCGGCCTCGGTCCTGGTCTCGATCCCGCTCATCGTCTTCGCCCTGCTTCTGCAACGCCGGATCGTGGCGGGCCTGACCTCGGGGGCCGTCAAGGGGTGAACGGAAGTCACCGCGCGGGTGAGGCCTCGGGAACCTCGGGCCCGTCCTCGGTGACACCGCCGATGCGCAGCGCCGCCACCAGCTCCCGGTACAGCGCGTCCCGCTCCAACAGGTCCCGGTGGGTGCCTCTCGCGCGCACCCGCCCCTCCTCCATGACGATGATGCGATCGGCGCCGATCACCGTGGACAGGCGGTGCGCGATGGTCACCACCGCGGCCCGCTCGGCGTGGCGGCGCACGCTTTCGGTGACGGCGGCCTCGGTGATCGCGTCCACCTGGGATGTCGCCTCGTCGAGCAGCAGCACGTCCGCCGAGCACAACAGGGCGCGGGCGAGCGCGACCCGCTGGCGCTCGCCCCCGGAGAACGAGGTCGCGTCGACGGGGGTGTCCAGTCCGTCGGCCAAGGCGTCCACCCGGTCCGCGAGCCGCACCTCACGCAGGACCCGGCCGATGTCCGCCTCGTTCGCGTCCGGTCGGCCGAACACCAGGTTCTCCCGCAGAGTTCCAGGCACCACGGGTGTGTCCTGTTCCACGTACGCGAACCGCTCGCGCACCCGGGCCGGGCTCAGCTCCCGGTAGGGGAGGCCGTCCAGCAGGATCCGGCCACCCTCCGGTTCCAGGAAGCGCAGGAGGAGGGAGAACACGGTGGTCTTTCCCGCCCCCGACGGGCCGACGATCGCGGTGTGTCCGCGCCGCGGCACGGTGATGTCCACCGAGTCGAGGGCCGCCTTCGTGCCGGGCGCGTACCTCGCGGTGACCCCGCGCAGCTCCAGCAGGACGTCGTCGGAGTCTCCGGAGGGGGAGACGACGGCGTCCGGCGTGCCCGCCGCACCGGGGTCCGCCTCCGGTTCGAGCGGGATCCGCGCCACCTCGCGGATCCGTCTCGCGGCGGCGACGCCCGACTGGAGGTCCGTCACGCTCTGGGAGAGCTCCGAGACCGGACCCATCAGGGTGAAGGCGTAGAGCAGGAAGGCGACCAGGGTGGAGACCTCGATCGTTCCCGCGCCGACGCGCACGGCGCCCAACCCGAGGATGGCGATGATGGCGAGCTGCACCCCGCTGAAGGCGATCGTCATGGCGACGGCCTGATGCCGCACCGCGCGGACGCTGTGCTCGGCCGACTCCTGGGCGTCGCGCAGGATCCGGTCGCCGAGTCGCTCCTCCGCCCGGCTGACCTTGACCGTGCGCATGGCGCGCAGGGCGCCCTCCAGGACACCGCCCATGGAACCGAGCGAGGCCTGGGCGCGCTCCTGGTGCCGGGCGATCGCCGGCATCAGGGTCATGAAGAGCACCGACACGACGACGACCGCGACGACCGCGGTGCCCAGCAGGACCAGGTCGAGCAGGGCCATCATGACGAGTGTGCCGACCAGCAGGACGGTGCCGTTGACGAGGCTGACCACGCTGTGGCCGACGGCTTTGTTGAGGAGCACGGTGTCGGAGGTGACACGGGTGACCAGCTCGCCGAGCGGTCGCTTGTTCAGCGACAGGATCGCCGCGCGGAAGTAGCGCTGGACGATCGAGGTCCGGGCGTCCAGGACGATCCGCTCGGACATCGTGCCCAGCAGGATCCAGTGCCACAGACCCAGGACCGCCCCAGCCGCGAACAGGCCGAGCAGGAGCGTGACGGGCGCGCCGAGCCCACCCCCCTCGGTGACGGTGTCCAGGACCAGCTTGATGATCATCGGGCTGGCCAGTTCCAGGGCCGAGCCGAAGAGGGCCAGGACCAGGCCGAGGAGGAGGGTGCCCCGGTGCGGGCGCACGAACGACCACAGCACGCGTAACTGGGCGAATCGGGGCTCGCTCTCGTCCGAGGATGAACGGGCGACAGTGTCCGGTGATTGATCATCCATGACTTGAATTAGGTCATGACTGACCTATTATCGTCAACTGATTATCTGCCGGTCTAGGATGGAGGCCATGGCGAACAGGGCTTCTGCGATGGATGAGACGAGGACACGCGCGCGCACCCGCCGGGCGATCCTCGAAGCGGCGGTCGAGGTCCTGGGGGAGAACTCGGCGGCGCCGCTGTCGGATGTGGCCAGAACCGCCGGGGTGGCGCGGAGCACGCTCCAGCGCTACTTCCCCGAGCGCTCGGACCTCATCTGTGCCCTGGGGGAATACGTCGAGGAGCTGGTCAACGAGGCCACCGAGCGGGCGCGCACCACCGACGGCACCGCCATCGAGGCCTTCTCCCGCCTGGTCGCGGAGTACTTCGGGGTGCGCAAGGCGGTCATGGCCGCCTTCGGGGATCACGACGCCACACAGCAGAGTCCGCAGGAGGAGTGGAACAGTCCCGCGGACCTGGCCTTGTACGAGCTCGTCGAACGAGGGCACGAGGACGGCACCATCGACCCCAGGATCACGCCGCTGTGGGCGCAGCAGCTGCTGTGGTCGGGCCTGTACGCCGGGGCCACCTACGTCTGGGTCGCCAGGGTGCCCGCCTTCGAGGCACTCAACATGTGCCTGCTGTCCCTGGTCAAGGCGGTGTCCACCGAACCGCGGAAGTGAACCGGGCGGTGGAGCCCGCCGCGCGGGAGGGCGCGGCGGGCGACGGATCAGAGGTAGAGGCCGGTTCCCCGCTCGGGGGATTCGTTGGCGACGGCGTGCACGTCGCGTTCGCGCAGGATGACGTAACGTTCGCCGTTCAGTTCGACCTCGCCCTGGTCCTCGGGGTCGAACAGCACGCGATCGCCGGTCTTGACGTGACGGGCGCCCGTTCCGGCGCCGCAGACCTCACCCCAGGCGAGCCTCGTCGCCAGCTTCACCGTGTCCGGAATGACCAGACCGGCGCTGCTGCGCCGCTCGCTCTTGTCCGGGACCGCCCTCACCAACAGGCGGTCATGGAGCATCTGGATTTCAAGCTTTGATTCGGGCACCATTCCAGGGTATTCGGCCCCGCCCACGGGTCCTCCCCGCCCAGGGCGGAGGCCGATGGCACGACCCACTCACGAACTCCGGTAGAGTGTTCCCAACGCCGAGCGGGGGAACCGCCCGGCACACCAGGGGCTATGGCGCAGTTGGTAGCGCGCCTCCATGGCATGGAGGAGGTCTGGGGTTCGAATCCCCATAGCTCCACTCGACTCCGAGACGATCCTGCTCGCGCGTGACCGCGCTCGCCGGGTCGTCTCGTCGTTTCTTCTGGGGGACGACCCCCAGACCCCCGATGCGGGGCTTCGCCCCGCGGGTTCGAGTGACGTCCCGTCAGGTCCACGGACTCAGGACGACCCTGCTCGGGGGCCTTCGGCCGCCTCGCCGGGTCGTCCGTCGTGTTTACCGGGGGGGAGACTCCCCGAACCCCCCGAGGTACCCCCTGCGGTTGAGGTCGCGCAGGTCGACGAGGTGGGCGGGGCACTCTCTCGCAACGCGGGGCTTCGCCCCACGGGTTGTCGTTGGCTTGCGTAAGGTCCGCTCTGGACCGCTTGGGAACCCTCGGCCGACGCCGGGGGCCGGGAAGCGCGCCGAACGGGTTTCACGCAGCACCCCCTCCACCGTCGGAGAGGGCGTCGCCGCCGGCCGTCGCCAGGCTTCGGACCGCCGCGCGCTCGGTCGCACGGGCGGTGAGGCGTTCCCAGTTGCGGTGGGCGATGTCGGCCTTCTGCCCGTCGGTGAAGGGCGCCCCCTCCAGGAAGGAGCGTGCGGCGCCGCCGCTGGTGTCGACGTAGGGGAAGCCGCCAGGACGGAAGCCGTAGGTGAAGGGGTAGTCGGTGGAGTACAGCATCCGGTCGGTGCCCATGACCTCGGCGGTCCAGCGCAGGTAGCGGGGGCTGTTGGTGCCGCTGCCGGCGACCCAGAAGTTCTGTGTGAAGTAGTCGGCGAGCGGCCGCTGAAGGCCACCGGCCTCGGCGAAGAATCCGATGTGGTCGAGGTAGAACGTGACGACCTCGCCCCAATGTCCGGCGATCACCTGTAGATCGGGGAACCGGTCGAAGACGCCCGAGAAGATCATCCGCAGGTACTGCACGCCCAGGTCGTAATACCAGCCGATCGCCGCCCCGGCCAGCGGCGTGCCGATCTGGCCGATGTTGGAGTAGTAGGCGTCGATCACCGGCTGGACCGGCATTTGCGGGTGGAAGTGCAGTGGCACACCCAGCCGCTCGGCGGTGGCGTAGAGCTCGTCGTTGCTCGGGTGGTCGGCCAGTCTGTCTCCGGTGCGGCCGTACAGCATCGCGCCGGGGAAACCCAGTTCGCCCACCGCGCGTTCCAGCTCGGCCGCGGCCGCGGCCGGTGACTGGGTGGGGATCGCGGCGAACGCCTGGAAGCGGTCGGGGCGCGAGGCGACGATCTCCGCGAGCTGGTCGTTGGCCTCACGGGCCACGGCGATCGCGTCGGTCTCCGGCAGGTCCTGCACACCCGGCGACGACAGGGACAGCACGGCGACGTCGATGCCCTGGTCGTCCATGTGGGCCAGCCGCCGCTCACCGACCTCGCGCAGGTTCTCGGCGATCGGGCCGTCCCCGAAGCCGCGGGCGGGGATCTGCGGCGATCCCGCCCGCCGGTACGCCTCATAGACGGCGGGTACGACGACGGTCTCTTCCACTCCGATGATCCGCAGGCGGTCGGGCATGGCGGTGCTCCTCACACGCGTGTTTCCAATGGAATGACATAAATGTTATCGCTGATAATTACACTGTCAACACTATTGCGTTAACATCGATAAAAAAGTGATGCTTGGATGGCGTTATCGTTGATACATGCCTGTTGACCCGAGCCCCCGGCGGCCAAGCACGTCGCCCCCGACCGGCAGGGTCCGATCAAGGAACCGCGCGTCGAGGAGGACCTCGCGGCCCGGATCATCCACGCCGCCGCGCGCCGCGCCGCCCGGCCGGAACGTCCTCAGCCGCGCCGAACGGCGACTGCTGACGGAATGGCTGGGTCGGCTGTCGTCCGCATGGCCGCTTCGCGGACGGGCGGGGCGCCGGTCGGCGCGGGTGCCGGGCGCGCGGCGGTCGGCGACGACTCCGTTTCGGGCCGGATCATCGGGCTCGTTGTGCCTGGCGCCCCGGCTTCGGGGCCGGCTCGGAGGGGAACCTACGCCGGGGGAGCGGTCGAGGCGCGGATCACGAGGTTCGGTGAGAGGACCTCGTGCCGGTCCTCACTCCGCCCCGACAGGCGCTCCACCACCATCTCCACCGCCAGGCCCCCCATCACCAGGCGAGGCTGGTCCACACTGGTCAGGCGGGGGCGTACGGTCTCGGCGAGGGCGGTGTTGTCGTACCCCACGACCGACAGCTCCTCCGGGACGGCGATCCCCTCCGCGTGGGCCTGGTCCAGGACCGCGAGCGCGGCCAGGTCGTTGACGGTGAAGACCCCCGTCGGCCGGGCGGCCAGCAGGGCCCGGGCGGCGCGCTCCCGCCCGCGCGGGTCGTCGCCGGTCTCCCACACGGCCACGTGCCTCTCCGCCCCGAGGGAGACCATGGCCTCCCGATACCCCTCACGACGGGCGCGCGAGGCCGGGCGCCGTGATCCCGACAGGTGGGCGATCCGCTCATGCCCGAGCCCGGCCAGGTGCCGGACCGCCGCCTCCGCGCCCGCGCGGTCGTCGTTGGCGATGGTGTCCACACCCCGGGTGAAACGGTCGGGGCGTCCCACCATCACGACCGGGGCGCGGCGCGCCGCGTCGGCCAGCGCGTCCGGCTCGACCCAGGAACTCACCACGACCACGCCGTCCACGTTCAGCTGCAACAGCGCGTCGAGCTGGTGTGTCAGCCGTGCCCGGTCGCGTCGTCCGTGCGCCAGGAGGACGGTGAGGCCCCTGGTCTCCGCCGCTTCCTCCACCCCCGCCACGACCTCGGTGTGGTAGGGGTTCGCCAGGTCGGTGAGGAGCACCCCGAGGATCATCGTGCGCCCCTGTACCAGGCCCCGGGCAAGGGCGTTGGAGCGGTATCCGAGCCGTTCCGCGGCCGCCAGGATGCGGGCGCTGGTCGCGGCGCTCACCCCGTCGTCCCCGCGCAGAGCCAGGGACACCAGCGACTTGGACACCCCCGCGGCGGCGGCGACGTCCACGATCGTGGGACGTCCGCCGCGCCGGGTCCGCCCGCCTCCGCCTGTGGTCGTCACCCCACCATTGTGTCGTGTTCGGGGCGGGACGGCCCATTCGAATCTGGAACGTTCCAGATTCGTTTCCCCCGGGGTCATCCACAGGATCCGCGGTGTCGGTGGCGCGTGCCTAGGGTCGCTGGTGAACGCGGCCCCGACCCGACAGGAGACGTTCGTGGACAACCCTCCCCCGCCCCTGCTCCTCCGCCCGGAGGCGCTCCTCCTCGACTTCGGCGGAGTGGTCTTCCAGACCCGCAAGCGCCCCGACGGCCGTGCCGCCGTCGTCCGCCACCTGCACGGTGTCCTGGCCCGCGCCGGACACGACGTGGCGGTCGAGCTGCTGCGTGGATCACTCGACGCCGGGCTCGCCGCGCTCAAGGACTGGAAGAACGCCGCCGGACGGCGCCGCACCCCGGAGGAACTCGACCACCGTACGATCTGGGTCGACTTCCTCGCCTCCGACCTGGACGCGCGGGCACGGGAGGTCCTGGCGGGCGACGCCGCCGGGCTCCTGGCCGCCATGTCCCCCCTGCTGTCCGAACACGAGGTGCGGCCGGGCGTCCGCGACCTCCTCGCCGCCGCCCGCGACCTCGGGGTGCGCGTCGGCATGGTCTCCAACGCCCACTCCGGCCGCTCCCACCGGGCCCTCGTCCGCGAGGCGGGCCTGGAGGAGTACTTCGGCGTGCAGGTCTACTCCGACGAGGTCGGTGTCCGCAAACCCCACCCCGAGATGATCCGCCTCGCCGCCAGGGCGCTCGGCACGGCCCCCGAACGCTGCTGGTATGTCGGCGACACCCAGGACCGGGACGTGGTCGCCGGGCGGCGCGCGGGTGTGGGCGCGGTGGTCCTCACCCGCCACCACCACACCGACACCCCGCCCTACCCCGTACGTGACCGGGCCGACGCCGTCCTGGACACCCCGGAGGGCCTGGTGTCCCCCCTTCGCAACAGCCGCCCCGTGTCCGCTGTCCCCTCCCCGGCGCCCGACCACCGTCCTCCCGCCGGGAGACGTCCCCCCGGGGCCCTCCTGCTGGACCAGGGCGGGGTCGTCGTCCTGTCCACACCGACCCCGGACGCCTGGAACTCCTTCGCCGGGAGCGTCGCCGAACGGCTCGGCCGAGTCGGGTACGCGACCACCCCCGACGCCGTCGCCGCCCTCGTCCGCGAGGGCCGTGACCGCTATCGGGCCTGGAAGGCCGGTCACCCGGACGCGGGGCCGATCCCCGAGATCACCCCGCGGGAGTTCTGGCACGACATGGTCGGGCGGGACCTGCCCGAGCGCGCCCGTGCCCTGCTCCTGGCCGAGTCGGCCCAGCTCACCCTGGAGTACGCCCGGTCCAAGAGCCGGGCGGCGCCGCGCCACGGGGTCCGCGAGGTCCTGGAGTTCTGCGCCGACCGCGCGATCCCGGTCGCGATCGTCTCCAACACCGTGTGCGGCCGGGCGGCGCGCGAGGAGCTCGACCGCTTCGGTCTCGACCACCTCGTCGGCGCCCACGTCTACTCCGACGAACTCGGCCGTCGCAAACCCGACCCCGCGACCGTCCGCGCCGCCGTCACCGCCCTCGGTGTGGACCCCGCCGACTGCTGGTTCGTCGGGGACAAGCCCTGGCGCGACGTCGCGGCGGCCCACGCGGCCGGGGTCGGCACGGCCGTGGTCGTGCGCGGCGGGTCGGCCGACGACGACGAGATCGACGCCGCGCTCACCGGACCGCCGGAGCGACGGCCCCAACACGTCATCGACCAGATGCACGACCTCCTCGGCCTGTGGGCCGACACACCCCTCCCCCTCACCCCCTCCAGCACCTGAAAGGCGCGTCATGGCCGACTCCTCCCGAACCGCCGCGATCCCCGACCTCCGGGGCCGCCCCGGCCCGCCGGAACTCAACTCCGGTCAGAAGCTCATGGTCTTCGTTCTCTCGATGACGCTGTTCGGACTGGCGAACATCGTCACGGAGGTCCTCCCCGAGATCCAGGTCGGCCCCGTCGAACTCGGGGTGTCCTACCTGACCTTCGTTCCCGTGCTCATGGTCGCCCTCTTCCACCCGCTGTACGCGGCCCTGGGAGCGCCCCTCGGCGAGATCGTCTTCGCCGACCTCCTCATGGGTGACTTCTCCGGGATCGGGGAACTGGAGGGCTACCTCCAGATGTTCCTGGCCCTCTACGTCGCCGGTTGCCTGGTCCGCGACCCGGGCCGCAGGTGGCAGCTCGCCCTGGCCAGCGTGGTCACGGTCGTCGTGGACAAGATGCTGTCCGCCACCGTGGACGTCGCCAAGGTGTGGGTGGGGGTCGAGGAGGCCGACTCCGTGCCCGGGCTGCCCGAGTCGGTCCTCGTCCTGGAGGGAGTCGACTTCGCGGTCGCCCTCGTCATCAGCGGCGTCCTGTTCGGTGTCCTTCCGGCCATGGCGCTGGGGCCCCGGCTGCACGGGAGGATCGAGCCGCTGCTCGGCCTGGCGCCGCGCGACGCCCGGCACCGGATCCCGCTCGCCGAACGCGGGACGGGTGCGTTCCTCCTGCTCGCCGTCTTCCTGTCCTTCGTGGCGATGATCGCGGCGTTCACCAATGAGATCGTGGACAACTTCGGCGTGTGGGAACCCGATTTCGTCGAGCTCTACGGAGCCCGCTTCCTGTGGGTCGGCGCGTCCGCGGCGCTCATCGTGCTCGTCGGGCTGGTCGTCTCGGTCCGGTTCGTCCTGCGGTCGCGCGGACGGCGCGCCGCCCAGGACCGCCAGGTGGGGGAGCGGCGGCCATGACCTCCACCGAAGCCGCCACGGGGCCGGGGCCCGCCGACGCGCCCGCGGTCGAGGTGTCGGACCTGGCCTTCCGCTACCCCGGCGCCGACCACGACACCCTGCGCGGAGTGGACCTGAGGATCGAGCGCGGCGACTTCGTCGCGGTGGTCGGCGGTAACGGGTCCGGCAAGACCACCCTCTGCAAGACGTTCAACGGACTGGTCCCGCACTACTGGTCGGGAACCTTCGAGGGCCGGGTCAGGGTCCTGGGCCGGGACACCCGTGAGGTGTCCGTCGGCGCGCTGTCCCACCTCGTCGGATACGTCTACCAGGACTTCGGCAACCAACTGGTGCGGCCCACCGTACGCGACGAGGTCGCCTTCGGCCCCGTCAACTTCGGCCTGCCCGACCATCGTGAACGCACCGACGAGGCCATGGAGCTGCTCGGCGTCGCCCACCTCGCGGACCGGTTCACCTGGCAACTGTCCGGAGGCCAGCAGCACCTGGTCGCGCTGGCCAGCGTGATGGCGCTGCGCCCGGGCGTGGTCGTGGTGGACGAGCCGGTCGCCGAACTCGACCCGGCCCGGGCGGCGCGGATCTACGAGGTGCTCGAGGACCTCAACCGCCGCCTGGGCACCACGGTCGTCGTCATCGAGCACCACGCGGAGTACGTGGCCCGGTACGCCCGTTCCGTGGTGCTCATGGCCGACGGCGCGCCGGTCTGGCACCTGCCGACCCGTGCGGCGATGGACCGGGCCGAGGAACTGGAACGCCACGGGATTCCCGCGCCCCAGGTGGTACGGGTGGCGCGCGGACTCGATCCGGCCGCCCCACCCCCGCTGACCGTGACCGAGGCCGCCGACCGGCTGCGAAGCCGACACCCGCACGCCCTTCCGCCGGACCGCCGCGCCGTGCGGGTGGCGGGGTCGGAGCCCACGGGGGAGACGGTCGCGGAACTGGCCGGAGTACGGCACGGCTACCGCGGCGTCGGCGGAGACCTGTCCGTCGTCCTGGACGGCCTCGACCTCACCCTGCGCGACGGGGAGCGCGTCGCCCTCGTGGGTGGCAACGGGGCGGGCAAGTCCACGCTGCTGCGCCTGCTCACCGGGTTGAAGGTGCCCAGGGAGGGGACCGTGCGAGTCGGCGGAACCGACACCCGGACGGTACGGCCGAACGCTCTCGCCGACCGGGTCTGCCACCTCTACCAGCGCCCCGAGCAGATGTTCCTCAAGGACAGCGTGTACGAGGACGTGGCCATGTTCCCGAGGGGGCGCGGCCGAACCGACACCGACACCCTGGTCGCCGAGGTCCTCGACCGAGTCGGGCTGTCCGGTCTCGCCGGGCGCGACGGCCGTCTGCTCTCCGGCGGCCAGCAGCGCAGGGCGACGCTGGCCGTCGGGCTGGCGACGAGCCCCGCCCTGCTCCTGCTGGACGAGCCCACGTCCAGCCTGGACACCGCCAGCCGTGACGCGGTCATCGCCATGTTGGACGCGCTCTCCGGCACCATTCGGTGCACGGTGGTGGCCACCCACGACATGCATCTGGTCGCCGAGTGGGCTGGTCGTGTCCTCGTGCTCGACGGGGGACGGGTCGCGGCCGACACCGATCCGGCCGGCCTGTTCGCGGACACCGCGCTCATGGAGTCCGTGGGGCTGGTGGCGCCCGAGGTCACGCGGTTGGGGCTGGCCCTGGGCGTGGAGCCGCCGCCGTTGTCGGTGCCGGAACTCGTGAGCAGGCTGGGTGGGATCCCGGCGGAGGAGGTGGGGGAGCGTGCGTAGGGAACGCGACCGGCTCTCGGTGGAGTGGGTCAAACTCGAACTGCTCCGGACCGCCTACGCCACCCGTGGCGGGCTGCTGGCCGGGAGAGACCCCCGGGTCGTGATCGGCTGGTACCTGATCCTCGCGGTGGTTCCGTGGTTCACCCACAACGTCACCGTGCTCGCCGGGCTGTTCGTCGTGTGCGCCGCGGCCGTCGTGCTCAGCAGGGTCGGTCCGCTGATCCTGGGACTGTTCGTCATCGGTTTCGTCCTGGAGGGCCTGTACGTCCTGTTCGCCGCGTGGCTGTTCGGCGGTGACGCGAGTACCGTCCTGGCGATGGCCGAGTTCACCCTGAAGCTGGCGACCGTGAGCCTGGCCAGCATGGCTGCGTTCGTCTCGCTCGACCCGGAGAAGCTCTCCGACGCCCTGCTGAGCCTGCACGCGCCCGCCATGGTCAGCTTCGGAGTCAGCTACGGATACCGGATGCTGCCCGTCCTCATGGAGGAGTTCCACACCGTGGTCGACGGGCACCGGCTGCGCGCCGCGCCCCTGGCCTCGAAGGGGTTCCTCGGCTGGCGGGTGGCCGTCCGTACGGCCACGACGCTCGTGGCCGCGTTCTACCCGCTCATGCTCAACACGGCCAAGCGGACGCGGACCACGGTGGAGGCCCTGGAGACCCGGGGGTTCACCTACGCGGCCGAGCACCCCGACGGCAGACGGATCCGCCTCGCAGCGCTGAGGGCGGACCGCTGGGACGCGTTGTTCCTGGGGGCCACGCTGGCCCTCGTGGCCGTCTGCTTCACCGTCGGCCGGGCCTTCCCCCTCCTCGGCGGAGCCGTCTGAACACGAACGTCCACACCGCGGGCGCCCCGGGAACCCGGGACGGGGCGCCCGCCGTCGGTCGGTCATTCCACCCCGCGTCGTCCGGTAGACTCTTCTTCGTCGCTTCGCACGGGGCTATGGCGCAGTTGGTAGCGCGCCTCCATGGCATGGAGGAGGTCTGGGGTTCGAATCCCCATAGCTCCACGGACTCGGGACGACCCTGCTCGGGGGCCTTCGGCCGCCTCGCCGGGTCGTCCTTCGTGTTTTCCGGGGGGAGACCCCCCCGAACCCCCCGGGGTACCCCCCTGTGGCCGGGGTCGCGGTGATCGGTGGGGTGGGCGGGGCTCTCTCTCGCAACGCGGGGCTTTGCCCCGGGGGTTGTAGTTGGGTCGCCCAGGGTCCACGAGTTGCGGGCTGCTGCTCGCCGGTCTTCGACCGGCTCGCCGCGGCCCGCATCTGTTTTTCGGGGGGACGACCCCCGGACCCCCGGTGTGCCGGGTTCCTGATCCGAAAACCTCGTGTGCGAGGGAACCGGCTCGCCGCCATTCGCGTCCAAACAGACAAATCCCCAAAACCGACGCACACGGGGGTGCAATGCGCAGTCTGTGGACCCGGATCTCCCTTCCCGCCTTCCTCCGCCCCGCCGAACCGTCGTCGGCCTCCTGTCGGAACTGTGAGTCCGCGCCCGCCGTCCACGTCCCCGCGCCGGCTCCCGCCGTTCGGCGGACCGTCACGGAGCCGTTCACCACGGCCGAGTGGGACCAGGTGGTCCGGGTCGCCGCGGTCGACAAGGTCGAGCAGGTGCTGAGCGACAGCTACGACCTCCTCTCCGAGCACACTCTCCGCGAGCCCGCCGACTCCCCGGATCTGTGGCGGGGGCG
>NZ_ANBC01000187.1 GCF_000341125.1 Nocardiopsis lucentensis DSM 44048
GGTCCGCGTTCGCGTCCCGCGCGACGGGAGGAGCGCGCCTGGATCGAATCCGAGCTGCTGCCGACCGTGCTGCGGGCCGAGACCGAGATCGGCCGCCTGTTCGCCGGGCTGCGCTGAGGCCGGTTCCGGGACGCCTTCGCCACCCCCCTGCCCCGGGGACGCCCCAGGCCATGGACGCGCCGGAGGAGGCCGTCGCCCCCTGGTGCGAGCCGGAGCCGCCGACCGGGGCCCTGTGGACAACGCCCCGGCTGTCGCCCGCGACGGGTACTGTCGATCCGTGGCAGATCTCCCCGACGTTCCCACCCTGCTCGACGCCGCCGTGAACGCCCTCGGCGGCAGCCGTCGTGAGGGGCAGACGACCATGGCCGACGCCGTCGCCGAGGCGGTCGACCGGCGCGAACACCTGGTGGTCCAGGCCGGCACCGGTACCGGCAAGTCCCTGGCCTACCTCGTGCCCGCCGTCAGACACGCGATGGCCAAGGAGACCACCGTCGTGATCTCGACGGCCACCATCGCGCTCCAGAACCAGCTCATCGACCGTGATCTGCCGCGCCTGGCCGCCGCGCTCGCCCCGCTGCTGCCGCGCGAGCCCACCTTCGCCGTGTTGAAGGGGCGGCGCAACTACCTGTGCCGCAACCGCCTCCAGACGGCTGACGAGGAAGCTGAGGACGCCGAGCTCTTCGACCCCCGGCAGCTCTCCTCGCTGGGGCGCCAGGTCGCACGGCTGCACGAGTGGGCCGACGAGACCGTCACCGGCGACCGCGACGAACTCGTGCCCGGGGTCAGTGACCTCGCCTGGCGCCAGGTCTCCGTGGGCGGCAACGAGTGCGTGGGCGCGCGGGTCTGCGCCTTCGGCCAGGAATGCTTCGCCGAGTTCGCCCGGGAGGCCACCCAGGGCGTGGACGTCGTGGTCACCAACCACGCGATGCTCGCCATCGACATGACCCAGGGCCACCACATCCTGCCCGAGCACGACACCATCATGATCGACGAGGCGCACGAACTGGTCGACCGCGCCACCTCCGTGGCGACGGAGAACCTCACCGAGCGCGCGGTGAGCACCGCCGCCAAGCGCGCCGGACGCCTCGTCGAACCCGGGATCAGCGAGCGTCTCGCCGAGTGCGCCGACGGACTCGGCCTGATGCTCGCCGACGCCCCCGACGGCCGACTCGACCAGATCGACGACGGACTCGCCGGTGCCGTCGCCGCCGTGCGCGACGCCGCGGCCGCCTGCGTCAACGCCGTCGGTCCCTCCTCCGGGGAGTTCGACCCCGACACCGCCTCCGACCGGCGCCTGGCCCTGGCCGCGCTGGGGGAGGTCCACGACGCCGCCGTCAGCGTCCTGGAGTCCTACGCGCCTCCCCTGCGCGACCGCACCGAGGTCGTCTGGCTGACCAGGGGCCCGTCCCGTCCGCCCTCCCTCCACGTCGCGCCGCTCGGTGTGGGCGGGCTGCTGAGGGAGAAGCTCTTCGGAGACCGCACGGTCGTGCTCACCTCCGCCACGCTCACCCTCGGCGGTTCCTTCACCTCCCTGGCCCGCCAGTGGGG
>NZ_ANBC01000188.1 GCF_000341125.1 Nocardiopsis lucentensis DSM 44048
GCCGCCGAACGCGCCGCCGCCGGGAAGACCGACCCCGGCCCCGACCAGGTGCCCGACCCCGACGACGACGGCCCGCACCGCGCGGCGGGGGAGCCCCGCTGGCGCGGTCTCGACGTCGGCTCCCCCTTCGACCACGGGCGCAGCGGCATCCTCTACGTGGCCACCCACCTTCCCCCGCCCGGCCGGGGCGGCCTGGCCGACGCCTACCTGGACGAGATCACCGAGCTCATCGAAGCCGCCGACGGCCGGGCACTCGGGCTCTTCTCCTCCATGCGCGCCGCCCAACAGGCCGCCGAGGCGCTGCGTGAACGGCTGGACCATCCGATCCTGTGCCAGGGCGACGACTCCACCGGTCAGCTCGTC
>NZ_ANBC01000189.1 GCF_000341125.1 Nocardiopsis lucentensis DSM 44048
CCACCGCGCGCTACGGGGGGTTCCTGCGCGCGTCGCTGCCGCCTTACTGGGGGACCACGGACCCGACGGTCGCCCGGGCGGCGCTGCGCCGCCTGTCGGAACGGACCGAACCGGCGGCGGCGTCGGGCTGACCCGGTGGGAGGGCTCACCCGCCACACGCGGTGGCGGGGGAGCGGAGCCTTGTGCCTACCTCGCGGTCAGCGGCGGTCCCGGAATCCGAAGAGGCGGATGGCGTATCCGGGGGAGTCGTCCTCGGGTTCCTGGATGTACCACCGGTCGTCGTGTTCGCCGACCAGCAATTCGTTCCACATCATGTCGATGAGTTTGAGCCGGGACACCACCGAGGCCTCCGGGTCCAGCACGATCGAGTAGGCCTGGTCGGTCAGCCGTTGCGTGACCATTCCGACGGACTGTCCGTCCCAGATCGCGGGGACGGGGGCGTGGCCGACCTCCACCCCGCACAGCCGTAGCTGTTCGACCTCCTCCTCCAACGCCTCGGCGGCCAGGGCGCCGTCCAGGCGCAGCGCGTCCTCCAGCTCATCGCGGTCCTCGTCAACGCGCAGGTAGGCGTGGTACGTGCGGTAACCGCACGTGCGGCACTTGCGCCAGACGACGCAGCGGGCCACGCCGTAGGCCGACTGGGCCTCGCCCACGCTCTGGTAGTCGCTCACTTCGCGGATCATGCCGCACTCGCAACACAAGGCAGTGAGATCCTGCTTCATCAGAGTCCCCCCTCCCAGGCGAGTATGCGATGGAAGATGCCCGTTAGGGAACCCGTTCGGCGAGGAAGTCGCGGCAAGGTGTCGTCATCAATGCCCAAAATGACCCGGTCGCGGGTTTCGCCCCGACCAGGGCCGGAAGGTCGGCGTGCTCAGTCTCACTCTTCCCGCTGGAAGGCGGGCGGTCAGTCGTCCATGGAGAGCCCGCGCTTGTTGCGGGCGCTCCAGTCGCGCATCCGCTGCGGGTATCCGACGATCTGAACGTCGTAGGCGGGCGTCGCGATGCGGTTCGCCACCTTGCGGATGACGTCGGGGGAGCCGCACCGGCGGCGGATCCACTCACCGTCGGTGGCCACCGCCACGGCGGTGGTCCGGGTGGCGAAGGTTTCGGGTTCGACGAAGAACTCCACGCCGACCCGGCTCTTGGCGAACTCGATGAGGGCCTTGATGTCGTCGTCCTCGGAGGCCCGGTCGAAGCGGGCCTTGCCCTTGCGGTTGGCCTTGCGGAGTCCGAAGCGGTCTCGCCATCCCATGGGCGTTCACGTCTTCCTGGTGGAGCGGGTGGTCAGACACCGACGCCCCCGCTGCCGGGGGCCGGTTGGTCCTGATTCTAGGGCTTCAACCGCCCTCCGGGCGGCCGCGGGTAGCCCGGAGAGCACCGGTTTCACGCGTTTTCCGGACAGCTCCGTCACCGCGCTGCTACGTTCTGTTCTCACATGGCGCGACAGGGGGAGCGGTACCGGGATCCCCCGTCCTCAGGCGGGGTTCCCAGCCCGAGTGGTGCAAGGCCCGCCGTTGCCGGTACCAGCCAACACCCGAGGGAGGTGACCCGTTGGCCACGTTCCACACGGGACGGCGGACCGACCGGTCCGGGCCGTCGCGCCCGCCGGGAAGAAGGCGGGCGCGCACACCGGCGGGGTCGACGTCACCACCGTCCACGGCACCGTGCGGGGCACGGGACACCGAAACGTCCGACCGCCCCGGCGCGCGGACGGTTACGCCTACACCACGCAGAAGGAGGCAGGGGCTTCCTCTCCGGTCCTGAGGGCCGGGGCGTCCGCCCCGACGAACTGATGATGCCGATGTGGACATGGGCGGGGGAGACCGCGAGCCGCCTGCGGGCGACCGGACAGGTCGACCTCGCCGAGGCGGTCATGAGCCTGCCGAGGCTGTGCGAGGAGGGGGAGGCGGCCCGGGTGGAGGCCGTCGCCCGTTCGGCCCTGCGCACGGCGCGCCGACTGGTGGCCGAGGCGGGCGGTGACCGGGCCGAGGTGCCAGGGGTCTTCGGGCCGCCGACGCTGCTCTACCTCGCGCACTGGCCCCTGGCCGTGCGGGTGGGTGCCCTCGCCGAGGGGCGGCGCTCCCTGGACCAGGCGGTCGCCGCCGCGGAGGGCGTACCCGACCCGCGCGCGCACGGACCGCTGCCCGTCTCCGCGCTGGAGACGCTCGTGCGCTGCCACGCCAACGTCGACGCGGGCGGCACCACGTCCGAGCGCGCCGAACTGCTGTCGTCGCGGCGGCTGGCCGGATGGGAACAGACCCCCGCCTGGCCCTCGTTCTGCCTGGCCCGTGCCCACCTGCTCATCGACGAAGGACGACCGGACCGCGCCGAGGCCGACCTGCGGCGATTCGAGCACACCGCCACCGGGCCCGCGTTCCTCGGCGCGGAGGGCGTGTTCACACTGGTTCGAGCCCTGCGCCACCAGGACAAACACACCGACGCCCTGGAGGCCTTGGACCGGCTCGAAGCCGAGGTCGCCCTCGGGGCGGACACCCATGGCGGCCGCCACGTCGCTCTGCGCCGCCTGATCCGCTTCGAACGCGCGCGGTTGTTGTCCTGGCTGGTGCGTCTGGGCCTGTACCCGTCCCGCGAGGCCATCGTCCCCCTGCCCACCGTCGAGGAGGCCGAGGCCCACCCGAGCCTGCGCCCCGCCTGGGTGGAGGCGGTGGAGAACCTCGTGTGCCAGGGCGCGGTCCGCAACGACTGGCGGCTGGGTGTGCGGGTCACCACGTGGTCGCGCTATTTCGAACGGGTGGGAGCGCCCCGGCGCGGCGCCGAACTGGCCCTGGCCGCCGCCCGGTTGGCGGCGGGGGGGGGGGNGCGCCGAGCGGCTCATCGGGGAGTTGGGCCGAACGGAGGAGATCGTCGGAGACCTCGACGAGGTGCGCGCCATGATCGGGGCCATGGCGCCGGTCCAACCGCTGGCTTCCGCCGACCGGATCCTGGAGTACCTGCGCGCCCAGCCCTCGGACGAGGTCAACCCCGAGGAGCAGGCCGAGCAGGTCAACGCCGCGCTGGCGGCGATTCCGCACGACACTCCGCTGCTCACCGCCCTCGGGCAGGTCGGCCGCACGCTCATGCTCTCCGACGCGGCCACCGAACCGCAGTGGCGCCACGTCCGCGAGCGCCCCGGGGACCAGCGCGCGGCGCTCTCGCTGCTGGAGACGCTGATGCACGACAACGACACCGCCGGGGTGCGCGACCTGGTCCGTACCCTCGCCGCGGGGGTGCCGCACGGTGACGACTACCGGGCCGCCCCGGGGGTCGGAGCCGCCGTGGCCAGCGCTCGCCCCGCCGGATAGGCCAGCGCGGCGGAGGGCAGCCGGGAGGGGCGCCCGCTGGCGAGCACGGACACCCGGCCGACGTGGTCACTCGGGGGAAGGTCGCCGATCCTGCGCAGGGTCTGGGCGGCCACCGCGTCGGCGGCCGTGAACAGCCGGGCCCGCGGGCCCAGGACAGCGGTGACGCGCTCGCTCACCAGGTCGTAGTGCGTGCATCCCAGGACCACCCCGCGCACGTCCGCGGGCGTCCGTTCGGCCGCGTAGGCCACGGCCTCGTCGATCAGCCGCGGGTCGGCCGACTCCACGGCCTCGGCCAGGCCGACACAGGCCACCTGGGTGACCTCGACCCCGGCGGCGAAGGTCTCCACGAGCCGGCGCTGGTAGGCGCTGTGGGTGGTCGCGGTCGTCGACCACACGGCGATCGGTCCGCCGGCGGTCGCGGCGGGCTTGATCGCCGGAACCGTCCCGACGACCGGCACCCTTGGTTCGAACTCGGCCCGCAGGTCGGCGAGCCCGTGCACGGAGGCCGTGTTGCACGGGACGACCACCGCGTCCGCGCCGTCCCCGCCCAGGGCGGCGCACGCCGAGCGAGCCCCGGCCAGCGCGCGGCCGATCACCTGCTCGGGCGTGCGTGGACCCCAGGGCATGTGGTCGGGGTCCATGGAGAGCACCAGGTCGGCGTCCGGCCTGGCCGCGTGCAGGGCGGCCGCGGTGGACAGCATCCCGATACCGGAGTCTACGAGAGCGATGCGCACGGAAGCTGATTCTAGTCGGGCCGTCCCCACGGCGGCGCCCCACGCGCCTCCGGTCGGCGCGGTGCCGCCCTTCCCGGGGTGTTCCACGCCACACTCGGAGTGGGCCCGGACAATGCCCAGGTGAACGGACCCGGGCGGAGACACGGTCACAAATGGGGTGGCACGAAGCCGTTACCCGTAGGTAGAACAGAGGGGCATCGGCCCGTTCCCGCGCACCCTCCGGCGGGCCTCGGGTCGAACAACGCCGTGCGTCACGTGCGCCGAGACCGGGAGCGGGAAGATGGCAACTTCACAGCAGGGTACGGGCAGCGTCACCGGGGATCGGCCAGGACTGGCCGCGCACATCGCGGCGGTTCAGCGGCTGCGCCGCGAGTACCGGGAACTGCCCGAGGGCGCCCCCGTGCGGCTGGCCAAGCCCACCTCCAACCTCTTCCGTTTCCGCGAACCGACCACCGCTCCGCCGCTGGACGTGTCCGCCTTCTCCGGTGTCATCTCCATCGACCCGGTGGAGCGCCTGGCCGACGTGGGCGGGATGACCACCTACGAGGAGCTCGTCGCCGCGACCCTCCCGCACGGCCTCATGCCGCTCGTCGTCCCCCAGCTGCGCACCATCACCCTCGGCGGGGCGGTCACCGGCCTCGGCATCGAGTCCTCGTCCTTCCGCAACGGCCTGCCCCACGAGTCCGTCCAGGAGATGGAGATCCTGACCGGCGGTGGTGACGTCGTCACGGCCACCCGCGACAACGAGCACGCCGACCTCTTCCACGGTTTCCCCAACTCCTACGGAACGCTCGGATACAGCCTGCGCCTGCGGATCGAACTCGAACCGGTCTCTCCCTACGTACACCTTCGCCACCTGCGGTTCCACGACGGGGCCGAGGCCATGGACGCCCTCGCGAGGATCTGCGCCGACGCCGAGCACGACGGCCAGCCGGTCGACTTCGTGGACGGGGTCGCCTTCGGCCCCGACGAGCTCTACCTCAGCCTGGCCCGCTTCACCGACCAGGCGCCCTGGGCCAGCGACTACACCGGCACCGACATCTACTACCAGTCCATCCGGCGCCACGCGGGCAACGGCCCCGGCGACTACCTCACCACTCATGACTACCTGTGGCGGTGGGACACCGACTGGTTCTGGTGCTCGCGCGCCTTCGGCACGCAGCACCCCCTCGTCCGGCCGCTGTGGCCGCGGTCCCTCAAACGCTCCGACGTCTACCGCAGACTCGTCGCCTGGGACCGGCGCACCGACTTCTCCCGCCTGCTCAACCACTACCGGGGTAGGCGTCCACAGGAGCCGCTCATCCAGGACATCGAGGTCGGCGTGGAACGCGGCGCGGAGTTCCTGGAGTTCTTCCACTCCGAGATCGGTATGACCCCCGTGTGGATGTGCCCTCTCCGCCTCCGTGAGCCCCGGCACGCCGGGGCGGCCGAGGGCGAGCACGTGTGGCCGCTCTACCCCCTCGACCATGACCGCCTCTACGTGAACTTCGGGTTCTGGGGCCTGGTGGACATGAAGCCCCGCCAGCGCCGGGCGCACCACAACCGCCTGGTGGAGGAGGAGGTCGCGCGGCTCGGCGGCCACAAGTCGCTCTACTCGGACGCCTTCTACGCCGAGGACGAGTTCTGGCGCCTCTACAACGGGCCCGCCTACTCCCGTCTCAAGGAGTCCTACGACCCCCGGGGACGGTTGCTCGACCTGTACGCCAAGTGCGTGCGCAACCGCTGACACCGCAGACACCGGGCGGTCCCCTCCAGGGGCGCGCTCGGGAGAGGGAGGACGAGAACGTGCGGCTTGCAGAGATCTTCGAGCGGGTCGTCGGCCCCGACGCGCCCATCCGTTTCACCGCCTACGACGGCAGCTCCGCCGGAGCCCCGAACTCCGACGTCGCCCTTCACGTGCGCACGCCGGTCGCCGTCAACTACCTGGCCCAGTCACCGAACGCGGTCGGCCTCACCCGCGCCTACGTGTCCGGTCACCTGGACGTCGAGGGCGACATGTACACCGTCCTGAGGCGTATGTCCGACTTCGTGCTCGCCGAGGGAGTCAACCTCTCCCTCGGCGACCTGGCCGGCATCGTCCGGTCCGTGGGCTGGGTCAAGTTCGTCAACCGTGTGGCGCCGCCGCCGCAGGAGATGCGTGTGGGCAGGCTCGCGGCCATGGGCTGGCGGCACTCCAGGGAACGCGACGCCGAGGTCATCCACCACCACTACGACGTGTCCAACGCCTTCTACGAGCTGGTCCTGGGCCCGTCCATGACCTACACCTGTGCCGTCTTCGACGACGAGGACGGCGCTCTGGGCCGAGTGGAGGAATTCGACGGGGCGTTGGAGAGCGCCCAGTTCCGCAAGTACGAGCTGGTCTCGCGCAAGCTCGGCCTGGAACGGGGCATGCGTCTGCTCGACGTCGGCTGCGGGTGGGGCGGCATGGTCATGCACGCCGCCCGGGAACACGGGGTCAAGGCGCTGGGCGTCACCCTGTCCAAGGAACAGGCCGAATGGGCGGCCAAGCGGATCGCCCAGGAGGGGCTGTCGGAGCTGGCCGAGGTCCGCCACATGGACTACCGGGACGTTTCCGACGGCAGCTACGACCGGATCAGCTCGATCGGGCTGACCGAGCACATCGGTGCACGCAACCTGGACTCCTACTTCGCGTCCCTGTACGCCAAGCTCGTCCCCGGCGGTCGGCTGCTCAACCACTGCATCACCCGCCCGCGCAACGACCTCAAGGCCATGGACCCCAAGGGGGTCATCAACCGGTACGTGTTTCCCGACGGCGAGCTGGAGGGGCCGGGCGCCATCCAGACCTCGATGAACGACGCGGGGTTCGAGATCCGCCACCAGGAGAACCTGCGCGAGCACTACGCCCTCACGCTTCGCCACTGGGGCGCCAACCTCGACCGGAACTGGGACGAGGCGGTCTCCCTGGTGGGCGAGGGCACCGCCCGGGTGTGGCGCCTGTACATGGCCGGATGCGTGCTCGGCTTCGAGCGGAACGTCGTGCAACTGCACCAGATCCTCGGCGTCCGCCTGGACGGCACCGACGCCCGCATGCCCCTGCGTCCCGCGTTCTGAGCGCGTCGCCGTGTCCCCTCCTGTTCGCCGGGAGGGGACACGGGCCCGTCGGTCACGCGCGAACGGTTCCGTGACGGCATGATGGAAGCCTCACACCGGCCCGCAGCACCGTGAAGGGACCCGACAGTGTCCTCCGAGCCCTCCGAAGAGAACGCGCCCCAAAGCGGCGAGACCCCCGCGCCCGACCTGCCCGACCGCGTCAAGCGCACGGCGATCGCGCTCGTGGGCGCCTACGCCGACCGCAACCGGGACGAACTCGACGAGGTGATCCCTCAGGCGGCCGACGACGTCGACGACGTGATGTCGGAACTGAAGGTCATCTCCGCCTTCCTGAGCCGCCGGGTCCAGCAGACCGGTGTGGTGTGGAAGCCCGCCGACTCGCGCGAGGCCGTCGCCCGCACGGTCGCCGAGATGCTCCCACCCGAGCTGGAGTTCGCCGTCAGCACCGCGTGGGAGGCGCACTCCATCGGTGAGGAGGAGGCCGCCGAGCGGTTCGCCCAGGGCGACCCCATGGTCTTCGTGCACATGCTCGCCGCGTTCAGCGCCGCCATCGGACTGGCCGTGTACCGTCGCCCCGAACTCGTGGCCACCCTCCGCCAGGTGACCGGCCTCGCGGAGGACTGACGGCGGTCCGGGCGCGGACGCCGGGGCCATCCTCTCCTAACAGCTGAGACACAAGGATCTGTTGTTTACTTCACACGGGGCGCTTCTTTACGTAGGTTTCCTACCATCCCCCGGGGGACCCTCGAAAGGAACGGGAGGCGCGCCGATGGCACGCAGACGAGCACACACTCACGTTCACCTCCCCGCCGCGGCGATGGCCCTGGCCCTCGTCGGCACCGCCTGCGGCATGGGCACGGGCGGTTCCGTGTCCGACGACCTCGTCGTCTGGATCATGGAGGGCACCAACCCCGACGAGACGGCCTACTTCGACGCGGCCAACGCGGCGTTCACCGAGCAGACGGGCGTCGGGGTCGACGTCGAGTTCGTGCCGTGGAGCGACGCGCAGAACAAGATCTCCACCGCCATCGCCGGAGGTACGGTGCCCGACGTGGTCGAGCTCGGCACGACCTTCGTCCCCGAGTTCGCCGACTCCGGCGCCCTGCACGACCTGTCCGGTTACGTCGACGACCCCTACGTCTACACCCAGAGCCTGCTCCGGATGGGGCGGATCGACGACCGGATCTACGGGGTTCCGTGGTACGCGGCCATCCGTTCCATCGTCTACCGCACCGACATCTTCGAGGAGCACGACCAGGAGGTCCCCGAGAACTGGGCCGAGCTGCGGGAGACCGCCATCGCGCTCTCCGAGGCGGAGGAGGACATGATCGCCTTCCCGATCCCCGGTGACGCGCAGTACTCGGTCATGCCCTGGATCTGGGGCGGAGGCGCGGAACTCGCCGTCCAGACGTCCGACGGTACGTGGGTGTCGGAGATCGACAGTGACGGCGGCCGGGCCGGGATGTCCTTCTTCACCGGGCTGGCCCTGGAGGACGGCGTCTCCACCACCGGCGCGGTGAACTGGAACGAGATCGACGTGATGGAATCCCTGGCCGAGGAACGGGCCATCATGGCGATCTCCGGCAGCGCCAACCCCAAGGCGATCCTGGAGTCCAATCCCGATCTGGAGGGCCGGCTCGGCGTCTTCGTCATCCCGGGCCGGGAGGACGGCTACACCGACTCCTTCGCGGGCGGCTCCCTCCTGTCGGTGTTCGAGGGGACCGGGCAGGAGGAGGTCGCCTGGGAGTACGTCGACCACCTGACCAGCTACCAGTTCTCCTCGCGCTGGGCCGAGGAGACCGGTTTCTTCCCCGGGCGTGAGGAGGCCGTGACCGCGTTCGCCGAGTCCGAGGACCCACTGGTCCGGCCCTTCGCCGTACAGCTCATCACGGCCAGTCGCGGCACCCCCGTCGCCCCGGCCTGGGGCCGGGTGGAGGCCGAGAAGGTCATCGTCGCCATGCAGCAGAGCATCCTCAACGGCGACGCCACCGTGGACGAGGCCACCGCGACGGCCGCCGCCGAGATCGAACGCATCCTCAACGGAGGCTGAGCGTGGGCACACCGGTCGGGCTGGGGAACACGCGTGAGGCGAAAGAGACCGTCCGCGACGCCGAGGGGGCGCCTCCGCCGAGGGGCCGCGGCCGACGGCGGGCGCCGTTCCTGAGCGCGGGTGCTCGCAGGACCCTCATGCCGTGGGCGCTGCTCGCGCCCGCGCTGGCGGTCGTCGGGGCGCTCCTGCTGTTCCCCCTCGCGCGCGTCGTGTGGCTGTCCTTTCGCGACTTCCACCTGCGCAACCTGGTCTCCGGCGAGTCCGACCCCGTTGGGTTCGACAACTACGCGGCGCTCCTGGGCGATCCGTACCTGTGGCGGGTCGCCCTGCCCAACACGGTGGTGTTCGCCGCGGTCGCGGTGGTCTCGACCGTGGTCCTGGGCACGCTGGTGGCGCTGCTGCTGTCCACGCTGCGCCCGCTCACCCGGGTGGTCGTCGTCTCCTGCGTGATGGTGGCCTGGGCGATGCCCGCGGTCAGCGGCACCTACGTGTGGATCTGGATCTTCGACGTCGACGACGGCGTCGTCGCCCAGGCGCTGACGTCCCTCGGCGTGCTCGGGCCCGAGGGGTACAACTGGTTCGCCGACCGTCTGTCCTTCTACGCGATCGTCACCCTCAACGTGGTGCACAGCGGCTTCCCGTTCGTGGCGGTCACGGTACTCGCGGGACTGATGACCGTGCCCAGGGACCTGCACGAGGCGGCGCTGATCGACGGCGCCGGCGCCTGGAAGCGGTTCTGGCACGTCACCTTCCCCGTGCTGCGCCCGGTGTTCGCGGTGGTGACCGTGCTCTCCACGATCTGGGACTTCAAGGTGTTCGCGCAGATCTACCTCATGCCCGGAGGGGACGTGGGAGGGTCGCGGATGCTGAACCTGGGCGTGTGGGCCTACGTGCGTTCCTTCGGCCACAACGACTACGGGGCGGGGTCGGCCGTCGCGGTCCTGCTCACGCTGCTCCTGCTGGGGATCACCGTGCTGTACCTGCGCGCCCTGTTCCGGGAGGACGAGCTGCGATGACCGGACAGCCCGTGGGAACGGCGGGAGGGAAGGGGACCCGACCCCGGTCAGGCGGCCCCCTCGATGAGCTTCTCGCGGACCCTCCGCCAGTCCACGGCGGCCAGGGGGCGACGGTCCAGGTCCTCCAGGACCGCGTCCATCGTGCGCAGGTCGTACTCCCCCAGAGGGCGTCCGTCGTCGTGGCTCCGGTTCACCAGGTTGTTCACGTACACGAACAGGCGCTGTCCGGAGGGGTCGGCCAGGGCGTGGCGCACGGCGCTGTCGCGGAATCGCGCGTCGTGCGGGATCCAGCTGATGACGACCTCGGTGGGGGAGGGACCGGCGGACTCGCTCACGGGCTCACGCCGCCGTCTCCGTTGACCACGCCGACACGGCCTTCACCCCTTCGCCCTCGCCTCGGCGCCACGGGCGCCCCTCCACGAACAGAGCAGGAGTCTAACGGCCCCCTTCCGGCGGTCCACCACCCCACCAGGTCCGGTGCGGGGCACCGGAGAGAGGAGCCGTGTTGGCCACGCGCGTAGCCGCACCCGATGACCGACGCTGGGACGACCGCGTCGCCCGTGCCCGCCGCAGGGGCGGGCCGCCCCGGAGGCTCCGGGGCGCGGGCAGGGCGGCGGGGGTGGTGGTTCTGCTGGCCTTCACCCTCTTTCCCGTCTACTTCATGCTGGTCAGCGCCTTCTCCGACCGGAGCACCTCCGGAACGGGCGCGCTGGTGCCGACGGACGTCACGTTCGACAACTTCACGTACGTGATGACCGAGGGCGACTTCACGCTCTACCTGCGTAACTCGCTGGCGGTCGCCTCGATCACCGTCGTGGGGGCGTGCCTCCTCGCGTTGCTGGCGTCGGTGGCCGTGGCTCGGTTCCGGTTCCGGTTCCGGACGTCGGTACTGGTGCTCGTCCTGGTGGTGCAGATGGTGCCGCTGGAGGCCCTGGTCATCCCGTTGTTCCTCCAGGTGCGCGACCTGCGGATGCTCAACACCGTGCTGGGGCTGGGCGTGGTGTACGTGGCGCTGTCCCTGCCCCTGGCGGTGTGGATGATGCGCGGGTTCGTGGCCGCGGTGCCCCGGGAGGTCGAGGAGGCCGCCTACATCGACGGCGCGTCGTGGCCGCGCATGTTCTGGTCGGTGCTCCTCCCCCTCGTCGCGCCCGGCCTGGTGGCCACGGCGATCTTCTCGTTCATCGTGGCGTGGAACGAGTTCGTGCTGGCCCTGACCTTCATGCAGCAGAGCGACCGGTACACGGTGGCGGTGGGGCTGCGCCAGTTCTTCGGCCAGTACGCCAACGAGTGGGGGCACGTCATGGCCGCGTCCACGATCATCACGCTTCCGGTGATGGTCTTCTTCGTCCTCGTGCAGCGCTGGCTGGTCGCCGGTCTCGTCCAGGGGGCGGTGAAGGGCTGAGCCCGGGCCGTGCGGGAGGGCACGGGGGCGGTCCGTGGACGCGCGCGCCCCTCCCCGCACGCCGCCGGAGGCGCGGGGAGGGGCGGAAGGGAACAGGGTCAGCGCAGTTCGCGCTTGAGGATCTTGCCCGTGGCGGTCATGGGCAGCTCCGTGCGGAACTCGACCTGGCGGGGGTACTTGTACGCGGCGAGGCGCTCCTTGGCCCAGTCGACCAGTTGCTGTTCGGTGAGCGCGGCGTCGGCCTCCCGGATCACGTAGGCCTTGGCCTCCTCGCCGTGCGTGTCGTGCGGGACGCCCACGACGGCGGCCAGACTGACCTCCGGATGGGTCATCAGGACCTCCTCGATCTCACGCGGGTAGACGTTGTAGCCGCCGCGGATGATCATGTCCTTGGACCGGTCGACGATGAAGTAGAAGCCGTCCTCGTCCCGGCGCGCGATGTCGCCGGTACGGAACCAGCCGTCCTTGATGACCTCCGCGTTGGCGTCGGGCCGGTTGTGGTAGCCCTTCATCACGCAGTGGCCGCGCACCGCGATCTCGCCCTCGTTCCCGGCGTCGTTCCATTCCGGGTCGATCAGCTTCATCTCCACGCCCCACACGGGCAGGCCGATGGAACCGGTCTTGGCCCGGACCCTGGGGTTGTTGAAGGCCACGGCCGGAGAGGTCTCGGACAGACCGTAGCCCTCCTTGATTCCGACGCCGAAGGTCTTGGCGAAGTCCTCGGCGAGCTGCCCGGGAAGGGAGGCGCCGCCGGAGATCGCGTCGACGATGTTGCCCGCGATCTTGCCGATGTCGTAGGTGCCCGGTTCCGCGGACTGCACCGCGTTGAGCAGGCCCCAGTACATGGTGGGCACCCCGGCGAACCCGGTGATCCCCTCCTCGTCCATGAGCCGCAGCGCCTCGTCGGGCTCGAAGCGCGGCATGAGGACCAGGGTCCCGTGCCGGTACAGGGCCGAGTTGAGCATGACCGTCTGACCGAAGATGTGGAAGAGCGGCAGGACGGCGAGGGACACGTCCCGGCCGTCGGGGTGCGCGGTGACCAGGTCGCTCGAGACGATCGCGTTCATCATCAGGTTGTGGTGGGACAGCTGGGCGCCCTTGGGCCTACCGGTGGTGCCGCTGGTGTAGATGATGACGGCGGTGTCGTCGGAGTTGGCCTGCACCGTCTCGAACGTGCCGGGCTGGCCGTCGAGGGCCTTCCAGAGCGTCTCGGCCCCCTCGATGGCGGACTCGGTGGCGCCCGGGGAGGCGGGCAGGTCGATGTAGGTCTCGCAGGAGTCCACCTGGTTGAAGGCCTCGAAGGCGCGCTCGCCCAGGGGGAGTTCGGGGGAGCCGGTGAAGGCGAAGAGCGCCTTGGCGCCGGAGTCCTCCAGGTGGTAGGCGATCTCGGGCGGTGTGAGGAGCACGTTGAGGGGGACGACCACGGCGCCGGCCTTGAGGGCTCCGAAGTAGACGAAGGGGAAGTAGGGAAGGTTGGGGCTGGCGAGCGCGACGCGGTCGCCGGGCCGGACGCCCCTGGCCACCAGGAGGTTGGCGACCTGGTTGGCGATCATGTCGGTCAGGGCGTAGGTGAGGCGAAGGTCTCCGAAGACCAGGCACTCCTTGTCGGGAACCGATCGGGCGCCGTCCTCCAGAAGCACAGACAGATTGAGCATGGGGGCCTCCCGCTACGAGTGGGTGACGGACCCAGGTGTGGTCTGGGTCTCGTGGTCCGCGTCACGTGAACGGCAGAGTAACAAACCAGCCGGTCGGTGTGGCGAACGGGGATCGGATCGAAACCTAACAGTGTTCGGAAAGGGATTCCAGGGTCCGCGTCGCCTTCACGGCCCGGACACCCGGGCCCGGCCCGGGCGAGGAGCTGGCGGAGGTCGTCCACGGGGAACGAAGCCGTCTGCGCTCCCGGGCGTGTACCGCTAACCTGGAAACTGCACGAGTGGACGCCCGGCCCAGCTCGGCATGTCCGCGTGCGACCGACCCAGAGACCGGCTAAGGGAACATCAGCGATGACAGCGGTAGACGGCGACCAGAAGACGGGCGACACCTACGACGCCCGCGCCCTCCAGGACAAGTGGCAGGCGCGCTGGGCCGCTGAGCTTCCGTTCCAGGCCAGCGAGGACCCGACCGACGCCCGGCCCCGCAGCTACGTGGTCGACATGTTCGCCTACCCCTCAGGCGACCTGCACATGGGCCACGCCGAGGCCTACGCCATCGGCGACGTCATCGGCCGCTACCGCTTCCAGCGCGGCGACAACGTCCTGCACCCCGTCGGTTGGGACTCCTTCGGCCTGCCCGCCGAGAACGCGGCGATCAAGAACGACTCGCACCCCGCCGAGTGGACCTACGCCAACATCGAGACCCAGGCGGCCTCGTTCCGTCGGTACGGGATCGGTGTCGACTGGTCGCGCCGTCTGCACACCAGCGACCCCGAGTACTACAAGTGGAACCAGTGGCTGTTCCTGCGCTTCTTCGAGCGCGGGCTGGCCTACCGCAAGGACGGCCAGGTCAACTGGTGCCCCCAGGACCAGACCGTGCTGGCCAACGAGCAGGTCGTCCAGGGCCGGTGCGAGCGGTGCGGCTCCGACGTCGTGCGCCGCAGCCTGAACCAGTGGTACTTCAAGATCACCGACTACGCCCAGCGCCTGCTGGACGACATGGACCAGCTGGACGGCGGCCGCTGGCCGGACGAGATCCTGGCCATGCAGCGCAACTGGATCGGCCGCTCCACCGGCGCCGACGTCCACTTCGCCATCGAGGGCCGCGACGAGCCGGTGACCGTGTTCACCACCCGCCCCGACACCCTCTACGGCGCCACGTTCTTCGTCGTGGCCGCCGACGCCGACCTGGCGGACGAGCTGTGCGCACCCGAGCAGCGCGAGGCCTTCGACGCCTACCGCGCCGAGGTCGCCAAGCTGTCCGACATCGAGCGCCAGGCCACCGAGCGCCCCAAGACCGGTGTGTTCCTGGGCCGCCACGCCGTCAACCCGGTCAACGGCGAGCGCATGCCGGTCTGGGCCGCCGACTACGTCCTGGCCGACTACGGACACGGCGCGATCATGGCGGTGCCCGCCCACGACCAGCGCGACCTCGACTTCGCCCTGGCCTTCGACCTGCCCGTCAAGGTGGTCGTGGAGACCGGCGAGCCCCACCCGGCCGAGACCGGTGTGGCCACGGCGGGCGAGGGGACGCTGCGCGACTCCGGGCCGCTGGACGGGCTGACCAAGACCGACGCGATCAACCGCATCGTCGAGGTGCTGGCCGAGCGCGGCACCGGCGACGCCACCGTCAACTACCGCCTGCGCGACTGGCTGGTGTCCNNNNTCAGCGCTACTGGGGCACGCCGATCCCCATCATCCACTGCCCCTCCTGTGGTGAGGTGCCCGTCCCCGACGAACAGCTGCCGGTCACGCTGCCCGAACTCAAGGGCGCCGAGCTGGCGCCCCGGGGCGTGTCGCCGCTGGCCGCCGCCACCGACTGGGTGGAGGTCGACTGCCCCTCCTGCGGCGGTCCCGCCAACCGCGACACCGACACCATGGACACGTTCGTCGACTCGTCCTGGTACTTCCTGCGCTACTGCTCGCCGAACCTGGACACCGCCCCCTTCGACACCGAGGCGGTCAACAAGTGGGGTCCGGTCGACCACTACATCGGCGGCAAGGAGCACGCGACCCTGCACCTGCTGTACGCGCGCTTCTTCACCAAGGTCCTGCACGACATGGGCATGGTGGGCTTCACCGAACCCTTCCGCCGTCTGACCAACCAGGGCCAGGTCATCAACCAGGGCAGGGCGATGTCCAAGTCCCTGGGCAACGGTGTGGACCTGGGCCAGGAGATCGACACCTACGGCGTCGACGCGGTCCGTCTGACCATGCTCTTCGCCAGCCCGCCCGAGGAGGACGTCGACTGGGCGGACGTCTCCTGCACCGCCGCGCAGAAGTTCCTCAACCGTGCGTTCCGCGTGATGTGCGAGGCTGGCGCGGCCAGCGCGCCCGGCGCCGACGCCACCGCCGGCGACACCGAGCTGCGCCGGGTCACGCACCGCAGCATCGATCAGGTCACCACGCTGGTGGAGGCGCGCCGGTTCAACGTGGCCATCGCGCGCACCATGGAGCTGGTCTCGGCCGCCCGCAAGGCGATCGACTCCGGCCCCGGCGCGGCCGACCCGGCCGTGCGCGAGGCGGCCGAGTTCGTGGCCGTGGCGCTGTCCCTGTTCGCGCCCTACGTGGCCGAGGAGGGCTGGGAGCGGCTGGGGCACGTGGGCACGGTCGCCGTCGGCAACTGGCCCGAGGCGGACCCGGAACTGCTGGTCCAGGAGTCCGTGACCTGCGTGGTGCAGGTGCAGAGCAAGGTTCGGGACAAGCTGACCGTGGCGCCCGACATCGACCCGGCGGAGCTGGAGCGGCTCGCGCTGGCCTCGGAGAAGGCCCAGGGATTCATCGGCGACAAGCAGATCCGCAAGGTGATCGTGCGCGCGCCGAAGCTGGTGAACATCGTCGTCGGCTGATCCGGCAACGGAGGCGGCGGTCGCGTTCGGCGACC
>NZ_ANBC01000190.1 GCF_000341125.1 Nocardiopsis lucentensis DSM 44048
ACGACTGACAGGGAGGCGGTGGCCGGGTGTCCCCATCCGGTAGGTCGGGTGGTCCGATGGTACGCGGTGCCGTCATCGTGTGTGGCGCCGCGCTAGTCTCCGCCGCGGCGATCGGCGGTGGACTCGTGTTGGCGGGAGGAGACCCCGACGTCCCCGGCGCGGACGACGTCCACACCACCGCCCCCGACTGCGCCGCCGTACCCGCGTCCGTGGTCGACGAGGCCCTGCCCGACGCCGTTCCTGAGACCATCGAGTCCGGGCCGCAGCCCGGCGGTGACACCGCGCTGTGCGCGTGGACCTCGCTGGGCACCGCCGAGGACCCCGGTGTGCTGCGGGTGGAGTTCTCCGCGCTGTTCACCGACACCTCCGGGGAAGTGCCCGTCGCGGGTACCGAACACGCCGAACGGGCTCTGACGGCTCTGGTGCCCCGGACGAGCGACGGTGTCCGGCTCCCGTCGGATGTCGAGGGGCACGTGTGGACGGACGGGGCGCAGGGCACCGCCGACCTGGCCTTCTACACTGACAATCTGCTGGTCCGGGTGGCCTACTCCGGTGTCTCCGGAGACGGGCCCGCCGACCGGGAGGACGCCCGTGAGCTGACGGTGCGGGTCGCGGAGCAACTCGTGGAGGTCTTGTGAACCCGGAAGGCCATCGTCCGGTCGTCCCGCGGGCCCAGCCTCAGAGCCGGGGATGCGCGATCGCCGGTGTCGTGGCGCTGACGCTGGTGGCGGTCCTGCTCGTGGCGGGCGGTGTGTGGTTCGTCCTGAACCGTGAGGCCCTGGAGTCGGGTGACTTCGAGGCCGCACCCGAGTGCGCGGTGGGAGAGACCGAGGCCCTCGCCGCGTCGGTGCCCTCCCATGTCTTGGAGCTCGAGGCGCCGGTCGGCGGGCAGCAGGACACGTTCGGTACCGGATGGCAGTGTCGGTGGGCCACCCCCGAGGGGCCGGGGGAGGCGGTGCCCTCCTTCGCGACCTTGGTGATGGTCGCCGCGCCCAACCCGGGCGGGATCGAGACGGCCGCCGAGAACCTGCGGAACACCACCGCGAACCAGGACACCACCGCGGTGGACGGTATCGGCGACGAAGCGGTCAGCTGGACTGACGAGTCCGACTTCCCGTTCGCCTGTGTGGGCGCCCGCGTGTCCAACCTGTACGTGGAGACCTGCTACGGCGCCGCCGCCGACTACGGCGTCGCGCGCGCGGCGGAGGCGGAGCACGGACGGGAGACGGCCGAGGAACTCGCCCGGGCCGTGATCGCCGAACTGCCCGCCTGACCAGGGCGCCCCGCGAGACGGCTCACCAGGCTCCGTCGAGGAACTCCTCCAACGCGGGGGCGACCTCCGGGGCGAAGGGGCGGTCGGCGTCGAGCACGGCCGCGCCGGGTTCGTCCCGGAACTCACGGAACACGTGGTCGGCGTCGGGGACGTCGACGCGTTCGGCGTCGGTGAACCCGCTCATGAGGCGGTCGACGTCCGCCCGGGAGACCTGGGCGTCCTGCTCTGCCCACAGCACCAGTACCGGGGTGCCCTCGGGGACGTCCCGGGCGAGGTCGACGGGGTCGAAGGCGTCGATCCAGGTCAGGAAGGCCGAGTTCCGCTCGGAGTAGACGGTCTCCAACAGGGGCGACAGGTCGTCGGGCAGGGCGCGTCCACCGCGCAGCGCGGCACGTCCCGCGCGGGCGTCGGAGAGCAGGGTGACACTGTCGCCCTCATCGAGCTGCCCGCGGGCCTCACCCACGCGGATCTGCTCGGTGAGCTGGCGGTCGATGAGGTCCAGGTAGCGGGTTCCGGGCGGGGCGGCCAGGACCAGCGCGGGCGAGGTGTCCACGAGTTCGTGCGCGCGCAGGGCGAACAGGGCGCCCTCGCTGTGTCCGACGACGACGGTGCGTTCGGGGTCCACCTCGGGTTGGGCCAGCAGCTCCCCGAAGGCGGCGACCACCTGACGGTCGAACACCTCCGGGGCGATGGGATCGTCCGGGTCGAGGCCGTCGGCCCCCGTCTCGCCGCTGCCGAGCTTGTCGTAGCGGAGCGAGGCGACACCGGCCTCGGCCAGCACACGGGTGAGGTTCAGGTTGGTGTCGGCGTCGGGTCGCGTCGGTGCGTTGCCGTCCCGGTCGGTGGGTCCGCTGCCGGAGACGATGAGGGCGGCGGGCACCGTCCCGGTGGTGTCCGAGGGCGCCGTGAACGTCGCGAACACCTCTGCGCCGTCCACGGTGAACGACAGGTCCCGAGCCGACCCGCTGACGCCGGGCGGAGGGACCGAGGGGTCCTCGCCGGAACAGGCGGTGGAGAACAGGAGGCCGGTGGTCGCGCCGACGACGGCGAGCATCCGCCAGCGGCCGTGCGCGGGGGAGGTGGTGGGTGTGGACACGCCCCCAGCTTAGGGCGTGCCCGGAGGCCGTGTATGCCGTCCTGTGACCGGTCCGTCCCCGGTACGCGGACGGACCGGGGACGCGGGATCGGCGTCAGACGCGGCGCATGACCGCGACGACCTTGCCGAGGATGGTGGCGTCGTCCCCGTTGATGGGCTCGTAGGCCTCGTTGCGGGGCAGGAGCCACACGTGGCCGTCGTCCTCGCGGCGCAGGACCTTGACCGTGGCCTCGTCGTCCAGCAGGGCGGCCACGATGTCGCCGTTGTTGGCGTCCTGCTGCTGGCGGACCACGACCATGTCGCCGTCGGTGATGGCGGCGTCCGTCATCGAGTCGCCGACCACGGTGAGCATGAACAGCCGTCCCTCGCCGACCAGCTGGCGCGGGAGGGAGAGCACGTCCTCCACGGACTCCTCGGCGAGGATCGGACCACCCGCGGCGATCCGGCCGACGAGCGGCACGGCGGCGGCACGCGAGGCGTCGGCGGTGAACTCCGCGGGGTCCGCCTTCGCGCCGGACGAGCGGCCGGGGGTGCGCAGTTCGACGGCGCGGGGGCGGTTCTGGTCGCGATGCAGGTAGCCCTTGCGCTGGAGCACCTTGAGCTGGTGCGCCACGCTGGAGGGGCTGGACAGGCCGACGGCGTCGCCGATTTCCCTTATCGAGGGCGGGAAACCGCGTTCCCTTACGTACCGCTGGATACAGTTCAGCACGCTCTGCTGACGCGCCGTGAGTTTGGGAGCGTCGGGCGTCGGCCCGTCCGCATCGCCCACGGGCGAGAGGACGGTGGTGGTTCCGGGATTCTCCTCCGGCACGGCCGGGCCTCCTCGGCGTTCGGTTCGGTCAGGGCCTGCTTGTGTGACTGGCCACGTCCGATCCGCGACCGCGCCGACCCTGGGGTCCACGTGACGGCGAAACCGGAGTGAAATCAACGTCAACATTAGTCGTTGCTGACGGTGATATCAAACAAGCGTTCGAGGCTGCGGACAATTGCTCGCGCGTTTTCGCGGTCAATTCCTGGCCTCCACTTACGTGTACACGTGTGCCCGTCCCGGTGTCCCGGGAATGCGCCAACACGAGTGCGCCCGTGTACGAGCGGGCCCGGTCGCCCCGTGTCGGTGTTCGTGCGCGATCGCCTGCGGGGGCGGCGATCGCGTTTTCCGGGCGGCCCGTCCGCGGCGGTCGGGCGGCGCGTCGGCGGTACCCTGGGAAGTGGGTTTCGGGCGGCCCGGTCCACCCCCTGCGGGTCGTCCGCCGATCCCCTCCCCCTCCGAGCGTCGGTGTCCGTGTTCCCGTGCGCGGCCGCCCGGGTGCGCACGGGGTGCGTGTTCGTCGAAGGTTGCGGCCTCATCCGTGGTCGTTGAGGTTCGACCACAACATCTGGGTGTGTTGGTGGGGTGGAAGTCCAGAAGTTGTGGTTAAGTGGATGTGCGGGTCGTCGCGAGGGAAGCAGGTGAACAGGGATGTATTGTCCGTTCTGCCGCCATCCGGACACCCGGGTGATCGACAGCAGGTCCACCGACGACGGTGCGGCCATCCGCCGCCGCCGGTCCTGCCCCGCGTGCGAGCGCAGATTCACCACACAGGAGACCGTCCTTCTGATGGTCGCCAAGCGCTCCGGCGTCACCGAGCCCTTCAGTCGCACCAAGGTCATCGCCGGGGTGCGCAGAGCCTGCCAGGGCCGCCCCGTCTCCGAGGACGCCCTGGCCAAGCTCGGCCAGCGGGTCGAGGAGGAGATCCGCAGCCGGGGACTGGCCGAGGTGCCGGCGCATGAGATCGGACTGGCCATCCTCGGTCCCATGCGCGAACTCGACGAGGTCGCCTACCTGCACTTCGCCAGCGTCTACCGCGGTTTCGAGAGCCTCGCCGACTTCGAGGCCGAGATCGCCAGCCTGCGCCAGGACCACGAGGTCGGGTCCGGCGCGGACGGGGAGTAACACCTCCACCGCACGGCCGGGAGCCGTGCCGTCGACGCGTTCTCGGGGGGAATGCCGTCATGACGAAGAGCACGAGTGACCAGACGGGCCCCGAGGGACTCAGGATGAGGCGCGTCCTCACCACACCCGGTGTCCACCCCTACGACACCCTCGAATGGGAACGCCGTGACGTCGTCATGACCAACTGGCGCGACGGAACGGTCAATTTCGAGCAACGCGGTGTGGAGTTCCCCACCTCGTGGTCGATGAACGCCACCCAGATCGTGGCGAGCAAGTACTTCCGGGGGGCGCTCGGAACCCCCGAACGCGAGTGGAGCCTCAAACAGATCATCGACCGCGTCGTGGGGGTCTACACCGAGACCGGCCGTTCGCACGGTTACTTCGCGGGGGACGAGGACGCCGAGACCTTCGACCACGAACTCAAGTACGCGCTCGTCCATCAGCTGTTCAGTTTCAACTCGCCCGTCTGGTTCAACGTCGGCACGACCTCACCACAGCAGGTCTCGGCGTGCTTCATCCTCTCCGTCGACGACACCATGGAGTCGATCCTCGACTGGTACAAGGAGGAGGGGATCATCTTCAAGGGCGGCTCCGGCGCGGGTGTGAACCTGTCCCGCATCCGCTCCAGCCGGGAACCGCTCTCCTCCGGCGGCATGGCCTCGGGGCCGGTCTCCTTCATGCGCGGCGCCGACGCCTCGGCCGGGACGATCAAGTCCGGCGGTGCCACCCGTCGGGCCGCCAAGATGGTCGTGCTGGACGTCGACCACCCCGACATCGAGGAGTTCGTCGAGACCAAGGCGCACGAGGAGCACAAGATCCGCGCCCTGCGCGACGCGGGCTTCGACGTCGACCTGGGCGGCGCCGACATGTTCAGCGTCCAGTACCAGAACGCCAACAACTCGGTCCGGGTCTGCGACGCGTTCATGCGCGCGGTCGAGAGCGGCACCGACTTCGGTCTCACCTCCCGTACGACGGGCGAGGTCATCGCCACCGTCGACGCCGGGGAGCTGTTCCACCGCATGGCCCGCGCCGCCTGGGAGTGCGCGGATCCGGGCATCCAGTACGACGGGGCCATCCAGGACTGGCACACCAACCCGGAGGCCGGCCGGATCAGCGCGAGCAACCCGTGCTTCCCGGCGGATCAGCGGGTACTGACCGACCGGGGGCACATCCCCATCGGTCAGCTCGTCGAGCGTGCCGCCCGGGGGGAGTCCTTCTCGGTCTACACCAACGACGTCACGGCTGCCGGGGAGACGTGTGACTCGGTCGTGGCCACGGTACCCACCCGGTACATGGTCACCGGGACCAACGAGATCGTCGAGTTGCGCTTCTCCGACGGCTCGGCTCTGCGCTGTACGCCCAGTCATCGTGTGTGGACCAGCAACCGGGGATGGGTCCGGGCGCAGGACTTGGGAAATGACGACCGCATCGTCCGCTCCTTCCGGTACGCTCCTCGTTCCAACCCCGTTCGCCAGATTCCCAGAGCCGCGCTGGACGCCGCCCGTTCGGCGTCGGAGAGGCCTGGCACGACCCCACTCACCCTCCCCGAGAAGTGGGACGAGGACGCGGACCTCGCCCACTACCTCGGCTGGCTCGTGGGGGACGGGTCGGTCAGCGAGGCCAGTGTCGTGACCGTCTACGGCACCGCCGAGGAACAGGAGTCCGTGCTCCCCCGTCACCAGGCTCTGATCGAACGCCTCACCGGGCACCGCAGCAAGCCCAGCCGCCAACCGAACGGGACCCAGCAGCTCAGGGTCACACGTCAGGCGATGGCGGCGTTCGTGCGTGCCCTCGGACTCGGAGGCCGCGCGGCGGACAAGTGCGTTCCCGCGTCGCTCTTCGAGGCACCTGAGGACACGGTCCTGGAGTTCCTCCGAGGGCTGTTCGACGCCGACGGCTGTGCGGTCGACCAGCCCAACGGGACGCGCTACGTCGGTTTGAGCACCCGTTCCGAGCGGCTCGCGCGCGAGGTACAGGAACTGCTCGCTCCCTTCGGGATCGCCAGCCGCGTCTACAAGACCTCCGACGGCAAGCCGGACACGTTCTCCTATGTGCGCAAGGACGGCAGCGCCGTCACCTACGGAAGCGATGGTCCGTTCTTCGATCTGCGGATCTCCAGCAGGTTCCTGTACGACTTCTCCGCTCTCGTCAACTTCACCATCGAGAGCAAGAGCGACAGGATCCAGGACGCTCTGGACTTCCGTCGTGTGTACAACACCGACAGCTCGGTCCGTCTGGTCTCCCGCGAGTCCCAGGGGTTCGAGACGACCTACAACCTGACCGAACCCCGCAACCACTCCTACATCGTGGGTAGCACTGTTGTGGCCAACTGTTCGGAATACGTGCACCTGGACGACTCCTCCTGCAACCTCGCCTCGATCAACCTGCTGAGGTTCCTGCGCGAGGACGGCACCTTCGACGTGGAGACGTTCACCCGGCTCACGGAGCTGGTGCTCACGGCGATGGACGTCTCCGTCGCCTTCGCCGACTTCCCCACGGAGCGGATCGGGGAGACCACCCGCGCCTACCGCCAGCTCGGTGTCGGCTACGCCAACCTCGGCGCCCTGCTGATGGCCACCGGCCACGCCTACGACTCCGACGGCGGCCGTGCCGTCGCCGCCTCGATCACCTCGCTCATGACCGCGACCGCCTACCGCCGTAGCGCCGAACTGGCCGGGGCGGTCGGACCCTACGACGGGTACGAACGCAACGCCCGGGCGCACCAGCGGGTCATGCGCAAGCACGCCGCCGCCAACGACGACCTGCGCACCGTCGGCGCACTGGAGGAGCCGATCCACGAGGCGGCCACCCGGGAGTGGGCGCGATGCCTGCGCCTGGGGGAACGGCATGGCTGGCGCAACGCCCAGGCGAGCCTGCTCGCACCCACGGGAACCATCGGCTTCATGATGGACTGCGACACCACCGGCATCGAACCGGACTTCTCGCTGGTCAAGTTCAAGAAACTGGCCGGCGGCGGGTCCATGCGGATCGTCAACCAGGCCGTGCCGCGCGCCCTGCGCACCCTCGGCTACCAGGACGAGCGGATCGAGGCGATCGTCGAGTACGTGTCCGAGCACGGCCACGTCGTGGACGCGCCCGGGCTGAGCCCCGAACACCACGAGGTGTTCGACTGCGCGATGGGCCGCCGCTACATCGAGCCGATGGGCCACATCCGCATGATGTCCGCCGTGCAGCCCTTCCTGTCCGGAGCCATCTCCAAGACGGTCAACGTCCCGGAGGAGGCCACGGTCGCCGACTTCGAGCACCTCTACCTGGAGGGCTGGCGCAGGGGGCTCAAGGCGCTCGCCGTCTACCGGGACAACTGCAAGGTCGGACAGCCGTTGTCCACCCGCGCCGCCGGGGACGCGGGAAGCGCGGCCGAGCCCCCGGCGGCCGAGGAGGTCCGCCCGGTCCGCCGCCGTCTGCCCAAGAAGCGCCCCAGCGAGACGACCTCGTTCTCCGTCGGCGGCGCCGAGGGCTACATCACCGCGGGCTCCTACCCTGACGACGGTCTGGGCGAGGTGTTCCTCAAGCTCGGCAAGCAGGGGTCCACCCTGGCGGGGGTGATGGACGCCTTCTCCATCGCCGTCTCCATCGCGCTCCAGTACGGGGTCCCCCTGGAGACCTACGTGGAGAAGTTCACGAACATGCGCTTCGACCCGGCCGGTGTGACCGACGATCCGGACGTCCGCATGGCGCAGTCGGTCATGGACTACATCTTCCGCCGCCTCGCGTTGGACCACCTGCCCTACGAGGAACGCGCCGCCCTGGGCGTGCTCTCGGCCGACGAGCGCAGGGCCCGGGCCGAGGGCGAGGACCCGTCCCAGGTGGCCGCCGAGGTGGAGTCGCTCGCCCAGTCGGCCGCCACCCGGGCGGCCCGGGACGACGCTTCCCGGGACACCGGCACGCCGCCCGCCGCGGAGGAGGGGCCGGATCCCGAGGAGCCGCACTCCAGCACCGAGCTGATGGAGCGGCAGCAGGGCTTCGTCGCGGACGCCCCGTTGTGCATGACCTGCGGTACGAAGATGCGTCCGTCCGGTAGCTGCTACGCCTGCGAGGGCTGCGGCGCCACCAGCGGGTGCAGCTGACCGCGTGCGTTCGAGGGATAAGTACTTCGCGTACTTGGCGTACTCAACCCTTGGTGGCAGTCTGAGAGCCCGCTCTGATGGAGGTTCCGCCATGGCATCCGTGCACTACGACAGCTACACCGAGGCTCGCACCCACCTCAAGAACCTCCTGGACGCGGCGGAGAGCGGTCGGGTCGCCACAGTCCGGCGGGAGTCGGTCAGAACCGCCGTCGTGGACGTCGAGAGACTGCGCCACTGCCTCGCGACGGTCACCCCGTCCCGTGCGCAGGTGGTGTCCGAGGCCGAAGGCTGGTCCGTGTTCATTCCGGGACTGCCCGTCGCCGCTGACGGGGGGTCCTTCGACGAGGCCCTCAGCGAGATGGTCGGTGCCCTGAGGGAGTACGCGGAGGACTGGCAGGACCACCTGCTCGACGCTCCCAACCACCGGGAGAACTGGGGGTTGGTCCAGCTGATCAGCCTCAGCAGTGATGGGCAGCTGCGCGACTGGCTCGTGGGGGAGGCGCAGTGACCTGGCCACGGCCCACACGCGAGGACCATGACCGCTTCTGCAAGGCAGAAGGGTGGAGGGTGGTACGAAACGCCCGCGGTGGTACCGGAACCCACCACATCACCTACGAGTTGGACCCGCCGGACGGTCGGATCCTGCGTACCAGGGTGTCCCGACCTGCGGATCGGACCGACTACGGGAGGAGTATGTGGGCGCACATCCTCCGGGACCAGCTCGATGTCGACGAGGCCGCGTTCTGGGCGTGCGTCCGTGATGGTGCCCCTCCTGACCGGGGAGTACCCGTACCGCTTTCGGGGGCACTGCCCGCCGACCTCGTTCACCTGCTGATCTCCAAGCTCGGTCTCCATGAGGCGGACATTGCGCAGATGAGCAAGGAGGAGGCGCTCGTCAGGCTTCAGCGGTACTGGATCGGGGGCGGCTGAGGCCGAGCCTCGGGGAGCCGCGTCCGTTGAGCCGTGAAGCCCGTGAGCGGGGCGGTGGTCCGGGGCTTCACACAGAGCGCACGGTTGGTCCAGACCTGTGGTTGACGGGGCGGGGGAGCGGGTAACCCTTCGGGACCGAGCGCCCCCGCCAGCGGAAGGGGGTCCGCCATGCTGATCTCCGGGATCCTCCGGTCCAAGGGGACGGAGGTGGTCAGTGTCGCCCCCGACGCGACCGTCGCGTTCCTGCTCACCGAACTCGCCCGACACGAGATCGGCGCCGTCGTCGTCGCCGAGGGCGACCGCGTCGTCGGCATCGTCTCCGAGAGGGACGTCGTCCGGGGTCTTGACCGCTCCGGCCCCGAACTCCTCGCCGCCCCCGTCGCGGCCATCATGACCGGCGACGTCTTCACCTGTACCACCGAGGACACCGTCGAGGACGTCAGTGAGGCGATGACCCTGCGCCGCTTCCGCCACGTCCCGGTGCTCTCCGGGGGCAGGCTCGTGGGCATCGTCAGCATCGGCGACGTCGTCAAGAGCCGCCTGAGCGTGCTGGAGGACGACCGAGCCGCGCTGGAGGCCTACATCCAGGGCCGCCGCGCCTGACCCCGGGCCCCGGCTCCCTACTCGTGCGCCCGGTCCCCCACGGCGACCGCGACGGCC
>NZ_ANBC01000191.1 GCF_000341125.1 Nocardiopsis lucentensis DSM 44048
TTCTTCGCCAGCGGGTGCGCCAGACCGAACGCCCCCACGTACACCCCGCTCAGCGCGATCGCGGTTCCCACCCCCGAGCGCCGGCGCCACGTCTCGAACGCCGCCGCGCCGAAGGCCGCCAGCACCACCCCGCCCAGCGGGCGGTTGCCGGTGGCACGGGCGGTGGCGTAGCCGCCGATCAGCCCCGCGGTGGTCAGTGCTGCGGTCGGTACCGAAGTCATCGGATGGCTCCTCCTCGTCGTGGCCGCCTCGTGGCGCGGCCCCGCGAACGACGTTAACCCCCGGTCCGCGGGCACCACCATCCGGCACGCACGTGGGGCGGCCCCTCAGGGGCACCGCGCCGGAGAGCCCCGGTGTCCGCGCCGGTCACACTCAGGACACGAGCAATGGGTTTCGGGCGTGACCCATGGGACAGTTGATCCTGTCCACTACGGCCGATCCTGCTCGCGTACCCACTCCGACCTGGAACCGAGCAGGGGTACGCCGCGTCGAACCCGATAGTTCCCCGTCTCCGCCAGCAAGGAGTCCACGCCTATGTCGTTCGCGCAGACCGTGCGCGGCGCCGCCGACGCCGTCGCCCAGGGGGGCGATCCGCGCCAGGTGATGGCCAGCGCCGTCCAACAGGTCTCGGACCAGTCCGACGGGGGAGGTGGCCTGGACCCCCGCGACTTCATCGCCGCACGCGAGCAGGGCGAGTCCGTCGGGACCCGGATCGAACAGAAGACCACCTCGCTCAACAACGCGGGTGAGGCGCTCAACCGCAGCTACCACGAGCGCGGCCACAGCGGCCCGGTCCACGTCATCTGCCCCATGGTCATCCCCCGCGGCCGCACGTTCCTCACGATGCTCCCGGCGATCGCGCTGGTGGTCCTCGGCCTCCTCGGCGCCTTCGCCGTCCTCATCCCGGTCTCGCTCACCGGGGCGAACCCCCTCCTCAACCCCTTCTTCGGCATCCACTACTGGATCGTCACCGTCGCCGTCACGGCGTTCATGTGGTGGCGCCAGGGTATGGTGATGGTCCCGGAGGGCTGCGAGGCGATCGTCACCCGCTTCGGTAAGCGGGAGGACAACTTCCGCCCCGGCCGGGTCACCCTGCTCAACCCCTGGAAGCGCGTCTCCTACATCGTCAACACCACGCGCGAGTACCCCTTCAACGCCCCCATCCGCTCCGCCCCCACCAAGAGCGGCGTCCAGGCCTCGGTCGACCTGTTCGTCCAGTTCCGGATCGCGGACGCGACCGGCTTCGTCTA
>NZ_ANBC01000192.1 GCF_000341125.1 Nocardiopsis lucentensis DSM 44048
AAGCTCAACAACGCGATCAGCGAGACCACCCGCAGCCTCATCTACGAGCAGGAGGCCTCGGCGATCTACGACATGGTCGGCGAGAGCACCCACGCCCTGCTCGACCAGCTCAACCGGCAGTTCGGCGGGATCGTCATCCTGACCAGCGCCAACATCACCCACGCCGAGCCCTCCAGCCAGGAGTACCGGATGGACCTGGCGGCGCCGGAGATGGTGCGCGTGGCCAAGGACGCCTACACCTTCGAGTACGAGCTCCAGTTGCGCAAGGAGCAGAACGAGGGCGACCTCAACAAGGAGCTGGCCACCCTCAACGAGACGCTCTCGGCGATCCAGGCGGACATCGCCCAGTACCAGGCGCAGATGGACACCGCCCTGGAGCGCGAGACCAACCGGGCGCGAGCGCTGGCCCGCCAGCGCTTCGTCGAGGCCGAGTCCGAGGCCAACGCGAACTCGGCCCTCCTCCAGGCCCAGGCCCTGGACATCCGCGCGGTCAGTGCCGCCGAGGCCCCCGAGATCCTCAACTACCGCTTCCGCGAGAACCTCCTCGACAAGCTGGAGGCCGTCGCCGACAGCCTCCCGCAGGTCCTGCGGATCGGTTCGGGCGACACCGCCTCCGTCGACTACCTGCGTATCGCCCAGGAGATCATCGGCCAGAGCGACACCTCCCTGTTCTCCGAAGCGGACATGGAGGCCATCCGCGCCCGACTGAGCGAGATCTCCGCCCGCATCGCCGAACGCGAGCAGGAGATCAGCGCCCTCGTCGCGGACCCCGACCCCCAGCGGCGCCAGCCGGCGGAGGGCGAGGACCCGGGCGAGGACCTGGTGGAGGAGATCCGCCAGTCGGTCTCGGAGGAGGCCATCGACGGACGCCTCGCGGAGGCTCCGCAGGACACCGATGACTTCGGACCCAACCAGGGAGGTTCTTCCCGATGAGCCAGTCCGTGAACACCGGTGGCGGTTCCAGCATCAAGGAGTCGCTCGCCTCCTGGGGAGACCTGGCCGGTCTGCTGCGCGGCGGCGACCAGGGCGTGCTCGTCCCCGTCGTCATCCCGCGCGACACCCGCGGCCTGCGCTGGACCGTGCCGCTCTGGTTCGGCCTGTTCGCCCTCAGCTCGGCGCTGATGATGGCTCTGAACGCCACGCTCGGCGCCGGCGAGATCTTCTACACCCTCCTGGCGATCCCCACCATGCTCGTCGGCCTGCTGAGCGTCGCCGTCGCCGGTCTGTGGTGGTGGCGCGGCTCGATCGTCGAGATCGAGGAGGGGACCCACGGAATCCTCACCAGGTACGGCGCCATCGCCGGTGAGATCGGGCCGGGCCGCCACTACCTGTGGCACCCCTGGTCCCGGGTGGACTTCGTGGTCGACACCCGTACCGAGATCCCCTACACGGCTCCGGTCCTGGCGTGCCCGACCCGGGAGAACGTGCCGCTGAAGTCGATCGAGTTCTTCCTCAAGTTCCAGATCATCGACCCGACCCGGTTCGTGACGATCATCGGGGCGAGCAACTTCGACCTGGTGCTCTCCAGCGCCGTCCAGGACGCCATCCGCCAGCGCAGCAGGCTGGTCAACACCGAGTCCGCCTACGACCTGCGCGGATCCAACGTCGAGGACATGCGGCGCCTGCTCAACTCCCAGCTGGAGAAGTACGGCGTGCGCATCACCGGCTGCAACATCCCCGACGTGCAGTTGCCCAACCAGTACCAGCAGCACCTGGCCACCCGGGAGCGGGTCGCCAAGGAGCTCGTCGCCTACGAGCAGGAGTGGGAGCTGACGCGCAAGCGCCGCATCGACACCCTCCTCATGGACATCGAGCGCTCCAAGAAGACCCGTGACGCCAAGATCGTCGAGGTCAACGCCTCCCTCAACAAGGCGCGCAAGGACGTGGCGCAGATGCTCGAGGAGCAGGAGACCGAGGCGCAGCGGGTGCGGTACGAGATCGAGACGCGTGGCCGCGCCGACCTGGTCGCCGCCGAGAACGAGGCCAAGGCCCAGCGGCGGGGGGG
>NZ_ANBC01000193.1 GCF_000341125.1 Nocardiopsis lucentensis DSM 44048
CAGGACGTCGCGATGCGTCAGCAGTTCGAACGCGGCGAGGGGTACGGCCGGCGCTGACCCCCGCCCCGGCTCGGTGCCCGGCCGCCGGAGTCGGAACCGATGAGGACCCGCGACGCCCGTCGCGGGTCCTCATGTTCGTCCGGTCCTCCTCGTGGCGGATGAGGGGCTGGTCCTCACCCCGCGACGGAGAGGGAGGCGTAGCCCGCCGCGATGTCGATGCCGTTGCGTACGGCGATCTCCACGAGGTCCTCCACCTCGCCCGCCAGGCTGCTGGCCAGGTCGTCGTCACCGGTGGCGTGCGCTCGGCGCAGCGCGGTGATGGAGTCATGGATGCGCAGGTGGAGGGTGAGGGCGAACTCACGCATGGGGCATCTCCTCGGGGTCGGTGGAGCCGTGGAGGAGGGGTCAGGGGACCCTTCCCGGGGGATGCCCCCTGTCTACAGACCCAAGGTGAGAGCCGAGTGTGAGCACGGCAGCGAGCGGCAAAAGGCCCGGAAAAGGCGCCGTCGTGCCTTCGTGTGCGGCGGGAGGAACCTCCCTCAGTGACTCACCCACACGTACCAGTCGCCGGACACGTGCTCGTAGATCCGGGAGCCCTGCCCCGGGACGAACACGCCGACGGGGAGGTCCTGCGCGCTGTGGGCGAATCCGGCCGCGGGGTCCAGCAGCCCGGCGCCGTCGACCGTGAAGTGGATGAGGTCACCGGAGACCGAGACCTCGTCCAGCGGATAGGCCCCCGTCCACGCGCCGTCGCGCGCGGCGGTCCCACCGTCCTCGACCCGTCCCGCGAGCTCCAGCAGTTGGTCGGTGGACGCCGCCATCCGCAGTTGGAGGGGCACGTCGGCACCGGACAGTGCGAGGGCGGTGGCCGCGATCAGCGGCGCGGAGACCCACCGCAGCCAGTAGTGGCGAATCATCGGGCGGGCGACGGCCAGCGCGATCCCCAACCGCAGAGCGCCCATCGCGGCGAGCAGCAGCCCGCAGACCAGGCCGACGGTGAACGCGGGCAGGTGCCCGGCGGGAACGCTGTCCTCGAAGACCAGGATGAGCGCGACGGCCGCGCACGCGGGGATGTAGAGCCGGCCGGGCGGACGTGAGGCCCAGCTGATCAGGCGCTGGCCGAGAGTCGGCGGCTCCGCGATCTCGATCAGTTTGGCCACGGACCCGTCAGGGGCCGAACCGGAACCTGCGGCGGACATGCGTTCCCTCCGTCGAATCCGCGTCCTCGCGACACGGTCCGGCGGGCACGCCGAAGGGTCGAACCGGCCGCGTCACAGTCGAGACGGCCGTCCAAGAGCGGCCTCACCCACAGGATAGAGCAGTGGCGGAGCGTGTTCGGGGCGTCTGGGGGAAAAGGGGGGAGCATCGTGCCGGGCGGGCGCCGCCTCTCGGGAGGGGGCTCGGGTCCGGGCGCCGGACCGGGAGGGGTCGACGGTCGCGGGGGTCAGTATCAGGTGGTCCCATGACCAGCGGCCGCCGCGGACGGCCATGAGTACGCACACCGCGGTGACCAGCGCTGTCGTCGGCCATGAGCCGAACGGGGACGGGTCCGCCCCGCCGCTCTGCGCGGTGAGCGCGCCGACCAGGGCGACCGCCGCGAGGAGGGGGCCGGACAGCCATGTGAGCAGTCCCACGGCGAAGGCGATCGACAGCCCGATCAGCAACGCCGGAAGTGCGGGGGCCAGGGCGCCCGCGACCGTCGATCCGGGGTCGGGCAGCCGGGCGGACACCTCGCCGGTCCGCCCCCGAAGGTCCAGGCCGTGTTCGGCGAACATCCAGCCGGCTCCCACCCGGGTGAGGGCGGCGACGACGTCGTACAGGTTTCCTCGGCGGACGCGGGGGCGGCTCCTGGTGGACAGCATGTCCACCCCTCCTGGGGTTCGATCGTGGCTGTGCCGACAAGCGAAAACTACCCAACGTAGCCGTGGGTGGCGTGACGTCACGTCCGGTGAGTCGCGCAAACCCCTATGGTGGTCGGGTGAGCACCGCATCCACGAGAGCCGTCCCGCCCGCAGCCCCCACGTTCGAGGTGGAGGACGAACTCCGTGCGGGCGGCGCCCGGATCGTCGCGGGGATGGACGAGGTCGGGCGCGGTGCGTGGGCCGGCCCGCTGCTGGTCTGCGCGGCCGTGCCCGGTGAGGGCGCCCCGCCCGCGGGGCTGACCGACTCCAAACGGCTCACCCCCAAGCGCCGCCGGGAACTCGCCGAACGGTTGGCCCCCTGGGTCGCCGACCACGCCTTCGGCTGGTCCGAGCCCGCCGAGATCGACGAGGTGGGGATGACCGAGGCGCTGCACCGCGCCGCCCGGCGCGCTCTCGAGGGCCTGTCGGCACGCCCCGACGCGGTGATCCTCGACGGCCGTCACGACTTCATCGGCCGCCCCTGGCGGGTGCGCACCCAGGTCAAGGGCGACCTGACATGTGTGAGCGTCGCGGCCGCCGCGATCCTGGCCAAGGTGCGCAGGGACGCGTTCATGGCCGAGTTGGATGCCGACCACCCCGGATACGGCTTCGACGGCGCCGCCGGGTATCCCTCGCCCGTCCACCGCGCGACCCTCGCCGAGTCCGGTCCCACCCCGTACCACCGGTTGAGCTGGTCCTACCTCGATGCCCTGCCCCGCTGGCGCCATCTGCGCACGTATCGCGAGGGCACCGCGCCCACCGCCGGGTCGGCGCCCGGCGCGCGCGGCGGCGGCCCCGAGGACCAGGGTGAGCAGCTGTCCCTGCTGTGAGGCCCGTGCGGACGGCGGCCGCCCGACGACCGGCGCGTCCGTGCCACGGGACGGGAACGGGGCCCGGTCCGGATCCGGGTCCCCCGGGCGCGACACGCCGCCTCGCACTGGACATCCACACCACTTCGGGCAAGGCTGGGGCCGTAGCCATGGCTGTGGAACCGGTCCCCTCCGGCGCCGCCCCGGCCCGGCCCCCACGGTCAGGAGAGCCGACCTCCCACGGACCCCCAGGCAGGAAGGGTATGGATGACGCGCGATACGCACTCCACCGCCGCCGCGGAACCGGGACGCGCGTCCGGCCTCGCGCGGGTGCGCGCCCTGTACCACCGCGTCCCCCCCGGCAGGCGGCTGGTGGCCGCTCTGGTCCTGGTCACGGTGGTCGCCGTCGTCGCCCTCGTGGTGAGCCTGCCGGTCCTGGCCACGGTCACCGTCACCCTCGCCCTCCTCCTGCTCCTCGCGGCCCTGATGCGCTCCCTCGACGCGTTCGTCACGGTGCTGGTGTGCGTTGTGTGGCTGACGGTGGCCGTTCCCCTGTTCCAGATCCCGCTCGTCGGGGAACCGGTGACGCTTCTGCTCCTCCCGGTGCCCCCGCTCGTCGTCCTCGCCGCGAGCCGTGTGCGTGAGTTCCCCGTGTGGCACACCGCGGCGCTGTCCCTCACCGCCGGACTCGTCGCGGGGTTCTCCCTGGCCCTGGCGGGGATGGTGATCCCCCCGCTCCCCGCCTCCTGGGGGATCGCGCTGCTCTACGTCGCCGCCGGGGCCTGCCTGGTGTGGCGGCTGGCCGCCTCCCGACAGATCGTCAAGGAGGGCGGTTCCGCCCGTGCGAGGCCGGCCACGGACAGCCGACCGGGCGGTGGCCGCGCGGCCCGGACCGACTCCGAGCCGGTACGCGGCCGTATGGGCGACGCAAACCGCGCGACACACGGCGGGGGCGCCTCCGACGACGGCACCGAGCCCGTGCCGGTCGACCAGGCCCTGGCCGAGCTGGAAGCCATGATCGGCCTCGACCCCGTCAAACAGCAGGTCCGGGGACTCGCCGCCTCCATCGAAGCCGCCCGGCTACGCGCCGACGCCGGGTTCCCGGTCGAGCGGCCCCTGCGCCACCTGGTCTTCTCCGGCCCTCCCGGCACCGGTAAGACCAGCGTCGCCCGCACCCTGGCCACGATCTTCCACTCCTTCGGTTTGCTGCCCACCGCACGCGTCGTGGAGGCCCAGCGCGCTGATCTGGTCGGTGAGTACCTGGGGGCCACCGCGATCCGCACCAACGAGCTCATCGACCGGGCTCTGGGCGGGGTGCTCTTCATCGACGAGGCCTACTCCCTGGTCAACGAGGGAGACGGCCAGCCTGACCGGTTCGGCAACGAGGCCGTGCAGACCCTGCTCAAGCGGGCCGAGGACGACCGGGACCGGCTCGTGGTCGTCCTCGCGGGGTACGAGCAGGAGATGGACGCCTTCCTGGCCTCCAACCCCGGTCTGGCCTCGCGCTTCGCCACCCGCATCACCTTTCCCAGCTACTCCGCGGACGAGCTGTTCCGTATCGCCGAGTCCCTCGTGGCCCAACGGGGCGACAGCCTCGACGACGACGCGGCCCGGGCGCTTCGGCGCGGCTTCGACCAGGCGGTGCGGATCGAGGCGGTCGACGAGCTCGGCAACGGGCGCTTCGCCCGCTCGGTGGTGGAGAAGGCCGCCCAGGCCCGCGACGTGCGTGTGGTCACGGCCGGTGCGGGGGGAGGGGGACCCGCGCCGCGCCCCGAAGCCGAGGAGCTCATCACGGTCCGCGCCGCCGACGTGGCCGCGGCCTACGGCGAACTCACCTCCCACCTGCCCGGTTTCGGCACGGTGCCCGGCATCGAGGAGGCGATGGCCGAACTGGACGCCATGATCGGGTTGGAACCGGTCAAGGAACAGGTCCGCTCGATCGTCGCCCAGCTCCGGGTCGCCAAGCTCCGCGAGGAACAGGGACTGCTCAACCAGGCGCCCATGCGGCACTTCGTCTTCTCCGGACCGCCCGGAACCGGCAAGACCACGGTCGCGCGCGTCCTCGGCCGGGTCTTCTCCGCGTTGGGGCTCCTCGGCCGGGCCGAGGTGGTCGAGGCCCAGCGCGCCGATCTGGTCGGTGAGCACCTGGGCGCCACCGCGATCCGCACCAACCGCCTGGTCGACCGGGCCCTGGGCGGGGTGCTGTTCGTCGACGAGGCCTACTCCCTGGTCAACCCTGGTTACAGCGGCGGCGACGCGTTCGGGACCGAGGCCGTGCAGACCCTGCTCAAGCGGGCCGAGGACGACCGGGACCGGCTCGTCGTGGTCCTGGCCGGGTACCCCGGTGAGATGGAGCGTTTCCTCGCCTCCAACTCCGGCCTGTCCTCGCGGTTCAACGTACGCGTGCGCTTCCCCTCCTACACCGCCGAGGAGCTGACCGCGATCGCCGAGGCGGTCGCGGCGCGTACCGGCGACGCCTTCGACGACGGCGCGCGCGAGGACCTGCACAGCATCTTCACGCACGTGTGCGCGGAGGGCTGGATCGACGAGCTCGGCAACGGGCGCTTCGCCCGCTCCCTGTTCGAGAGGGCGTGTTCCCACCGCGACCTGCGGGTCTCCCGGGATGTCGGCGAGACCGCCACCGCGGCCCAGCTCACCGTGGTCACCAGCGCCGACGTCCGTCTGGCCTACGCCGACGCCACCCAGCAGGCCTGAGAAGCGGGCCCCGCCACACGGCCTCGGAGCCCGTGCGCCCGACTGCTAGGGTCCGATCCATGACCGCGACACCCTCACCTTCCGCGCCTCCCGTCACCCAGGCGCTCATCCTCGCCGGTGGCCAGGCCACGCGGCTGCGGCCCTACACCGACACCCGACCCAAGGCGATGGTCGAGGTGGCCGGACGCCCGATCATCGACTACCAGTTGGAGTGGCTGGTCTCCCACGGCGTCGAGCAGGTCGTCGTCTCCTGCGGCTACAAGGCCGAAGTGCTGCGCGACCACCTGTCCGCCCGGACGGAGGGGCCGCAGATCACCCTGCTGGTCGAGGACGAACCGCTCGGCCGGGGCGGCGCCCTCCGCTACGCCGCCACCGGACTGCGCGACCAGGAGGCGCCCTACTTCGCGCTCAACGGTGACGTGCTCACCTGGTTCCCGCTCGACGCGATGACCGCCCACCACCGCGAGCGCGGCGGGCTGGCCACCCTGGCCCTGTCGCAGTTCCGCACCACGTGGGGCATCGTCGACGTCGACGACCAGGACCGCATCGAGGGGTTCACCCAGAGCCCGCTGCTACCGGTGTGGATCAACGCGGGGGTCTACCTGTTCGAGCCGGGGATCACCCCCCTGCTGCCGGCCAAGGGCGACCACGAGTCCTCCACCTTCCCCCACCTCGCCGAGGAGGGCCGACTGACGGCCTACCGCATCGACGGATTCTGGCGCGGAGTGGACACCGCCAAGGACGTCAAGGAGGCGGGCGAGGCGATCACCGCCATGCGCGAGGCCGAGCAGCCCCGTTAAACGCTTCTTCCCCGGGACGTCGGACACGGGCTGACCCGGTGCTGGGGTGGGTGGGTATCGTCACGAACGTGACAAAAGACGGATTCATCCTCCCCAGCGCCCCCAACTTCCGCGACCTCGGCGGCCACCGCACCACCTCAGGACACACGGTCCGCACCGGTGTCCTCTTCCGCTCCGACGCCCTGCACTCGGTCTCCGACGAGGATCTGCCCGTCTACCACGGCCTGGGCATCCGCCAGCTGGTCGACCTGCGCACGCCCCGCGCGCGGGCGAGCCTGCCCGACATCACGCCCGCCGGGGCCGAGTACGCGGCCGTGGCCGTGCAGGACCCCGACACGGTCGGGGCCAACCTCGAGGACGTACTCGCCGACCCCGAGGCCGCCCGCGCCACGTTCGGCGACGGCGCGGCCGAACGCTTCATGCACGCCGTCTACCGGGCACTGGTCACGGACACCACGGCCTTGAAGGGCTACCGCGACCTGGTCGAGCGCGCCGCCGAGGGCCCCACCGCCCTCGTCTTCCACTGCAGCGCGGGCAAGGACCGTACCGGTTGGGGAGCGGCGCTGCTCCTGCGCCTGCTGGGCGTCGACCACGTGACGATCGTCGCCGACTACCTGGTGAGCAACGAGCGCCAGGAGAGCACCGAACGGTGGATGCGCAAGCTGTCGGCGAACAGCGGGCTCGACTGGGAGGACCTGGCGCCCATGACACGGGTCCGCTCCGAGTACCTGGACACCGCGCTGTCGCGGGTCGACGAGGTGTACGGATCCTTCGACTCCTATGTCACCGAGGGGCTCCGGCTCTCCGACGGCACCGTGGAGCGGCTGCGGGAACGCATGCTGCACTGAATTGATGCGGGCTCGCGGGCTCGGGCGTCGCCCGCAGGGGCTTAGAGCGAGTCCAGGCGGCGGCGCAGGTCCGTCTCGTCGGAGGCCGCCTCCAGCTCCGAGCCCAGGGCGGCCAGCACGGTGGGCCGGTCCACGCCCCGGTCGAGCAGGCGCCGCGCCGCCCGCCACAGGTGCGCGGGACGCCCGTGCCAGAGCCGTTCGGCGAGCCGTTCGTGCCGGTCCAGCTCCCGCTCGCGCTCGGGGTCGGTCCCGGTCACCGGGCGGTACCAGTGGTCCTGCCCGCTGGAGTGGCGGCCGCTGTGCGGGGTGGCCGCCTCGTA
>NZ_ANBC01000194.1 GCF_000341125.1 Nocardiopsis lucentensis DSM 44048
AGCGCCCGGCGGCCGCGCCGGGTGGCGGGGTCGAACTCCTCCGGTGCGCCCGCGACGATCTCGCTGGCCAGCAACGGGAACGCGAACATCCGCCGTGCGAGTGCGGCGAAGTCACCGTCGGGCAGCAGGCGGCGCACCGCCTCCTGACGCAGCCCCAGCGGGCGGGCCGGGTCCCGGTAGACGCGCACGAAGGGGCCGGTGGACTCCCACACGGCGTCGAGAGTGGCGCCCACGGCGGCCTCCGACAAGCGCGAGAGCGCGCCCGCCCAACGCACCCACGCCGCCAGGACGTGCGGCATCGCCTCCTGCTCCTCCGGCAGCAGCACGACGCGGCCGGGCAGCCAGTGCAGCAGGAACGCCTCCGCCTTGCGGGGGCTGACCCGCAGCGGCCGTCCGGAGTCCACGTCGCAGCCGTAGGCGATGATGTGGTCGGCGCAGCGGCTGGCGGCGTAGGAGTCCGAGAGACCGGCGGCCTCGTCCGAGGCCAGGAAGCGCGCCGCGAGCACGGCGCGGCTGTCGCGCCGCCATACCGGGACGGGCGGGGCGTCGCCGTCCGGGGCCGGGAGAGCCCGGACACGGGAGCGGGCGAACGCGTAGTGGGCGGCCAGGGACCCGCCGATGAGATCGGCCGCGCCCAGCCCGACGGCGTGCACCGTGGGGCCCGCGCCGGGATCGGCGGACGCACCGCTCACGACCAGGTCGGTCCGTTCCAGGGCGCGTGTGAGCAGGGCGCGTGCCGCGCCGAGGCCCAACGGGGAGAATCGGGTGGAGTCGTCCTCCTCGGCCCGGGCCCGGCACTGGTCGAGTAGCTGGTCGACCTTGGAGGTGACCCACGCGTCACGCAGGAGCCCGCCGCCATTGTGGTCCACCACCAGGATCAGGGCGTGCTCCGGCGGTGGGGCCGCCGCGCCCCCGTCCCGTCCCCGGCCGAACACGCACACGACGTCGTCGGTGTCACCGAACCGGTCGCCGTGGACGTAGGCGGCCAGCGGGGTGACGGCGCCGAGCTGGGAGGCCCACTCGGGCACCTGGAGGCCGCGCTCCCTGAGCGCGATCATCCCCTGTTCGGCCAGGTGGCGCTGGGCCGGGGAAGTGCCCAGGGCGCTGACGGCCGCCAGCACACCCAGCCCCGCCGGTTTGCCGGAGGCGGTGGCGTGCGCGACCAACCCCTCGCCGAGGAGCCGCTCGACGTCCACACCCGGGACGTGCTCCCCCCACCAGCTTCCGAGCATCTCGCTGAAGGCCAGCTCCGCGTCCAGGGGGTCGCGCATGGCCAGCAGGGCTCGGGCGGCGCGCAGCATCTCGTCGAAGACGGCGCCGGGAACAGGTTCGGGTCCGGTGGGAGGCTCAGGGGTGGGCACCACCTGAGGGTATGCCAGTGCCGCCGGAACGTGGCCCCGCCTGTGGACGGCGGGGCGGGGGCACGGAGTTGATCATCGCCTCCAGGTGCTCGCGGGCGACCCTCTCTACCAGGTGCGGAGTGACCGCGATGCCCAGGTGCTCGACGCAGTTCCATGTGTCACTGACACAGCGCTCGACACAACGATGGGACAGGTCGCTGAACTCGTCGTGGAGCCTCGCCGAGATCCGCCTGAGATCCTGGACCGGGAAGGTCTGGAGCATTCTCGCTCACACCCCTTGCTGGAAGATGGCCTGGACGGTGACCTCCACCCATTCCACTTGTTCTGAACGGACTGTCAACCCCCGTCGCGGTGCGCTGTTGACAAAACCTTGGGGGGACAGCGTTTACTCTGGTCCCTCCATCAACGCAGCTCAACGGTGTGAATTGGACTTTTCAGGCACATAGTGACCTGGTTTCGGAGTTCACGTCGGAAACCGGTCGCACGTCGCCGACCGCGCAATGGTGGCGAAACGCCGGAGGAAAACAGCCGGTTGACCGTTTCACGGGCGGGGTGTGGCCCGCTCCTGACCTTCCGTGTCCGGGCCGGGCCGTCCACAGGGGCCGTTGCGCGGGGGCGGGTGTGTCTTATGCTTGAGCGGTGACAGCGGCCGAGAGGAGTCGCGTCCCCAACGAAAACGGATGGGGAGTCCGACGGTTCCGGAGGTGTCGAGCAGGTGAGCGCCGAGACGTCCATTCCGCCACCCCGGATCGAGGGGGCAGAACTGCCAGACGCGGTGAAATCGCTTCTCATCGACGCCCCCGTCGGATTCGCCCTGATCGGCTCGGACGATCGGTTGGGGACCGTCAACCAGCAGCTCGCCACCATGTTCGGCCTCGCTCCGGCCCAGTGCCTGGGCCGAACCCCCGCCGAACTGCTGGAGGAGTCGGGCGATGCGGCCGGAGCCGCGGCCCAGCGCGCCTCCCTGGCCGCCGTGCGCGGCGGGGGAG
>NZ_ANBC01000195.1 GCF_000341125.1 Nocardiopsis lucentensis DSM 44048
GGGCGATGCGGCCGGAGCCGCGGCCCAGCGCGCCTCCCTGGCCGCCGTGCGCGGCGGTGGAGACGCGGTCCGGGACCGGTTCCGGACCGCGCGGGGACAGGTCTGGGACCTGACCTGGTTCCCGGTCGCCGACCCTGACACCGGGGAGGACCAGGTCGGACTCATCGCCGCTCGGGAACACGAGTCCGCGGCGGCCCGACGCGACGAACGGCGGTTGCGTGCCCTGCTGCAGGCGGGCCACCAGATCGTTTGGGCGGCCGGACCCGGCGGAGACATGCACGAGGATTGTCCCCAGTGGCGTTCCGTCACCGGTCAGGACGTCGAGGCCTACCTGGGACGGGGATGGCTCGGGGCGGTTCACCCCGACGACCGCACCCGGGTCGAGCGGGCGTGGAACGACGCCGTGCTGGACGTGACCCCCTTCGACGCCATGTTCCGGGTGCGGACCCGCTCAGGCGGTTACGACCATTACCGGGCGCGCGCAAATCCGATCAAGGACGGGACCGAAACTGTCGAGTGGATCGGCACGTTCGTGGACGTCACCACCGAACGCGAGGCTGACGAACTTCGCCAGCGGCTCAACCAGCAGCTGGGTGAGGCGGCCATGCGCACCGCCCGCCTCCAGAAGGCCACCTCCGACCTCGCTGAGGCGCTCACCGTCGACGACGTCGTGGGGGCCATGTCCGAGATCGGTCACTCCGGTGTGGGCGCCGACCACACCCGTGTCGTCCTGTACGACCGCGACCGTCTCCGCCTGCGCGCCATGGCCACCGAACACGCCCACGCGCCGCCCCGGGCCTCGTTCTCGCTCGAACACCCCGACCCCGCCGCCCGCGCCGTCGCCGACCAGGCGCCGTGCCTGGCCGCGAACCCGGCTGAGCTGCGCGCGCTGTTCGAGGACGCGCCGGAGGTCGACGAGTTGGTCGAGGCCACCCCGGAACGCGCCTGGGTCGCCCTGCCGATGGCGATCGCGGGCCGGACCATCGGCGCGCTGCGCCTGTCCTTCACCGCGCCGCGCGAGGTCACCGACGAGGAACGCGTGTTCCTGGAGGCACTCGCCGGCCAGTGCGCCCTGGCCGTGGGGCGGGCCCAGCTCTACGAGCGCGAACACGACACCGCGCAGGCGCTTCAGCACAGCCTCCTGCCCGAGGAGCTCCCCGAGGTCAGCGGGGTGCGCCTGGCCGCCTACTACCGTTCGGGCTCCCAGCACGTGCAGGTGGGCGGTGACTGGTACGACGCCTTCCCGCTGCCCTGCGGGCGCGTGGCCGGTGTGCTCGGCGACGTCATGGGCAAGGGCATTCCCGCCGCCGCGGGGATGAGCCGTATCCGCAACGCGCTGCGCGCTCTGGCCTTCAACATGCCCGAACCCGCCGACGTCCTCACCGGGCTGGACCGGATGTTCGACGCCACCGAGGGGATGGACCAGGTCACCACCCTGGTCTACTTCGTCCTCGACCCGGTCACCGGCCAGCTGGACCTGAGCAACGCGGGACACCTGCCCCCGCTCGTGGTCGCGGGCAACGCGGGCCCCTCGCTGCTCGAAGGGGAGCCCGACACGCCGCTCGGGGTCAGCACTCCCAGAGGTCACCACAAATTCTTCGTGCAACCCGGTAACACCGTCGCCCTCTACTCCGATGGTCTGGTTGAGAACCGCAAACGGTCCGTCGCCTCCGGTCTCGACGAGTTGGTCCGCGTGGCCGCCTCGGCGCCCCCGGAGGCTGTGGGCGACCCACATCAGATGCTGGAGTACCTTGTTGAGAGCATGCTCGAAGGGTACGAGCAGGACGACGACGTCACACTGCTCGCCGTTCAGCTTCCGGTGATCGACTCCGCGTCGGAGCGGTAGACCGTACGAACAAGTCCATTGCCTTGCCTACAGTGAAGAAGCCGTTCCGCCCCGCGACGCGGGGGTGATCCTCCAGGGGGATGACCTCCGAGAGCGCATACGCTTGATAGACAAACGGCTTCCCCGCCCCAGTGGGGACGATCCCAGGCCGCAGGTGGGAGAGGGCGCGCGCCCGGTCCCGGCCAGGCGGACCAACCGGGTCCGACAATCTCGCCACACGTCCGTTCGAGAGGTGTTTGTGTCATCTGCCAGTTCGACTCGCTCGAAGCAGTCCGAGTCACTGCAAGAGCCCGTCATTCAGCAGCTGATCGAGCGTGGGCGGTCCCAGGGCTTTCTTGAGCCCGAGGACGTGCGCCGTGCCTTCGAAGAGGCCGAAATCCCGATGTCGCAGGCGCAGTCCGTGCTTCGCATCCTCGCCAAGGAGGACGTGACCGTACGAGTGCCCGAGTCGGCCTCCTCGCGGCGCAAGGCTCCCCGGCGCAAGACGGCGACCACGCGGTCCACCTCGACCAGGTCCACCAAGACCACGGCCACGCGGTCGGCCAAGCCCGCGCGCGCCGCAGCCGCCCAGCAGCAGCCGGAGACGGTGACCGCCGCCGTCGGCTCGGCCGACGCCGAGGACGCGCCCACCGACACCACGGCTGCCAAGAAGACCCCGGCCAAGAAGACGACGACCGCCAAGAAGGCGGCGCCGAAGAAGACCCCGGCCAAGAAGACGACGACCGCCAAGAAGGCGACCGCCACCAAGAAGTCGGCCAAGAAGGACCTCGAACTGGCGCCCGCGGGGGAGTTCGCGGACGAGGGGCTGGACGACCTCGAACACACCGGCGCCGAGCTGGAACTGGTCGAGGACCCGGCGGACGCCACGGACAAGGACACCAAGCCCGCCAAGCCCGAGGCCGTCGGCGCGCCCACCGTGCCCAAGTCCGAGGACGAGTCCTTCGTCCTGTACGACGATGACGACGACGCTCCCGCCGCCCAGGTGGTCGCGGCCGGTGCCACCGCGGACCCGGTCAAGGACTACCTGAAGCAGATCGGTAAGGTGCCGCTGCTCAACGCCGAACAGGAGGTCGAGCTCGCCAAGCGGATCGAGGCCGGGCTGTTCGCCGAGGAGAAGCTCTCCGAGGAGGGCGACGTCCTCAGCTTCGAGCTGCGCGACGAGCTGGAGTGGATCGCCGAGGACGGTGGCCGTGCCAAGAAGCACCTGTTGGAGGCCAACCTCCGACTGGTCGTGTCGCTGGCCAAGCGCTACACCGGGCGCGGGATGCTGTTCCTGGACCTGATCCAGGAGGGCAACCTGGGTCTGATCCGCGCGGTGGAGAAGTTCGACTACACCAAGGGCTTCAAGTTCTCCACCTACGCCACGTGGTGGATCCGCCAGGCGATCACCCGCGCGATGGCCGACCAGGCGCGCACCATCCGCATTCCGGTGCACATGGTCGAGGTCATCAACAAGCTGGCCCGCGTCCAGCGCCAGATGCTCCAGGACCTGGGCCGCGAGCCCACCCCGGAGGAGCTGGCCAAGGAACTGGACATGACCCCTGAAAAGGTGGTCGAGGTCCAAAAGTACGGCCGTGAGCCGATTTCCCTGCACACCCCGCTGGGCGAGGACGGCGACAGCGAGTTCGGTGACCTCATCGAGGACTCCGAGGCCATCCAGCCGGGTGAGGCGGTCAGCTTCACGCTCCTGCAGGAGCAGCTGCACTCGGTCCTGGACACCCTGTCCGAGCGCGAGGCCGGCGTGGTCTCCATGCGCTTCGGTCTCACCGACGGCCAGCCGAAGACTTTAGACGAGATCGGCAAGGTCTACGGGGTCACCCGTGAGCGCATCCGGCAGATCGAGAGCAAGACGATGTCGAAGCTCCGTCACCCGTCGCGTTCGCAGGTGCTCCGTGACTACCTGGACTAGGCCGGTCCGGGTAGCAACGACCTGAAAGGCCGTTTCCGGTGTGCCGCCCCGATCCCTCGGGACGGCACACCGGTCCGCTTTCGCCCCGCCGCCCGCGGGTGTGGCGATCCCCGCGTGTCCTCGGGCGCACCGGGCGCTTCCCCCATGTGTTCCAGGGTGTGTCGACGTCCATCCGACAGCAGCCATGCTGTCACCCGGGGTGTAGGTGCGGGATAAAGGCATGACGTAGGGGGACGACCGTCGCGGTCGTCCCCCTACGTGTGTCAGTGCCGGTCAGTCGCGGATGACGACGTCCATGGTGCGCGCGGTCCCCGGCTTGGCCGCGGGCTGGAGCTCCACCGTGTGCCCGAGGTCGCGCAGGGCGGCCACCAGTTCGTCCGGGGTGGTGGCGTCCACCCCCTCGGTCAGGAGCACGCGCGCGATGTCGCCGCGCGTGGCCTTGGCCATGTGGCTGACCACCGAGCGGCGCGTCTGCCCGTCGACGACCCGCTCGCGCAGGACCCGGACGGCGACCGTGCGCTCGGCCGCGGCCCCCTTCGGCCGGAACGCGGCGGCGTAGGCGGACGAGCGGCAGTCGACCAGCATCCGGTCCTCGGCCAGCCCACCCAGCGGGCCGCTCATGGCGCGCCGCCAGTACGCCCCCAGTCCGCCCAGCGGGGGCAGTGTGACCCCCATCGACAGGCGGTAGGGCGGCACCCTGTCCTCGGGCCCGACCACGCCCCACAACCCGGAGAACACCAGGACGCGTTCGCGCGTGCGTTCGGCGGCGGGGGAGTCGAGCAGCGAGGGCAGCCCCAGGCGGTCGTAGAGCACGCCCGTGTACAGGTCGGCGGCGCGCAGGGTCGGCGCGGTGGCCAGGTCCAGGTTGCGCTTGAGAGCGTCCGCCTGGCCCGGGGACAGGCCCAGGACCTCCAGGGCCGTTTCCTCCGGGCCCGAGCACACCTCGGCCAGCGTCGCCGCGACCTCGTCGCGGGCCCCGGTCAGTTCGGGGAGGGTCAGCGAGGCCGGGTCCAGACGCGGCCCCTCGCCGGAGGTGGCCTTGCCCTCGGACGGCGGCAGCAAGATGAGCATGGTGGGACTTCCCTGGTACTGCGGGTGGAGAGCCGGATCGGCCCTGCCATGGTACGGGGTCGCCACTAGCATCGTCGGATCATCGGAAGCGTCGAGGGGCTCGGGATGCACGCGTGGGCACGCAGGATCGCCAGGGACTGGCCGCCGGAGGAGGTGTGCGTCACCGACGGATGGCACCTGGGCTACGCGGGCGGGGTGACCTTCCGCGCCAACTCGGCCGTGCTCCTGGACCCGGCCGCCGCACGGGTGGAGACCGTCGAGCGGTTCTACCGTGAGCGCGGGGCGCCCCCGGCGGTACAGGTCTGGAGGGGGATGGACGACCTGGACCGGAACCTGGCCGCACGCGGGTACGCGAAGGGCCGCGCCGCCATGGTCATGGTGCGCGACATCGGTGACGTGGGTGACTCCGCGGCTTTGGCGCAGGCCAGGGTCGAGGTGGCGTCGCGGCCCGACACGCGGTGGCGGGCGCTGTGGTCGGCGGAGGGCGTGGACACGCGGGTCGCGGAGGGCCAGCACCGGATCATGGACCGCGTCCCGGTCATGGGGTACGCCGTGGAGACGTCGGGCGGGGCCCGGGGGTGTGCGGCGGCCGCTGACGGATGGGTCGGGCTGTACAACATGTTCACGGAGCCGAAGATCCGGGGGCTCGGGCTCGCCCGGGAGATCATCGGGGCGCTGCTCGCCTGGGGGCGGGACAGGGGCGCCGAGCGGGCCTACCTGCTGGTCCTGGAGGACAACGCGGCGGCGTTGCGGGCCTACGAGCGCGCGGGCTTCAGCGAGGTGGACCGCTACCACTACCGCGTGGGCGAACCGTAGGGGACGCGGGGCGGTGGTCGAACCGCAGGCGGGGCCCACCGGGGCCCGTGGTGCACCCGTGTCACACACGAGAGAGGGCGGCGACCCCTTCCGGGGCCGCCGCCGCACGTTCCGTACTTCCGTGTGAAGTTGTCCGTTCGTGGCTAACGCTCGTCGGCGGTGGCCTTGCTCTCGTGGAGCCTGTCCGTCTCGTCCTGGATGTCCGAGGCGATCTTGCGGAGGGATTCGTCGTGCTTCCGCATGTGGTGCGCGCAGAAGAGAAGCTCGCCGCCGGAGTTCAAGAGCACTCGGACGTACGCCTGTGCACCACAGCGGTCACAACGGTCGGCAGCCGTCAGCTGCTGGGTGGGGGCAAGGGTTCCAGTCACTTCGCCATCCTCAATACTCGGCGTTAGTCACCTCTGACAACATCTAACCGCCCCCAGACGTTCCCAACCGGTTCGGCTGTACGCCGACAGCGGAATCCGCCCGGTTGGCTCCCCGGATGAACGAGATGGGGTCTTTGTCGCCCGCTGTCGGTTCCCTGCCTTGTTGATACCCCTTGTGTGGCTCCGGCATCCCCAGAAAGTGGGAGTATCCAGGTCGCATCCACAGGAGGTGGTAGTCTCGCGCGGGGCAGCACCCGTCGCCGCGTCCACGCGGCCCGACACGGGCGGCCCCCGGCGACGACGCCGGACGCGACTCAGGTGGCCCACGACCCCGCTCACTCCACCACGTGGAAACCGACCGGCACGCCGTGGCCTGCCCCCTTTCGTCGGTGCGGCGCGGTACAAAGGGCACGCACCGCATCAGAGCTCCAAAGGCCCTCAAGACGCAGGAGATGTCCGAGTGACCGCCTTGACCGCAGCCGTCCACGACCCCGAGGATTACTCCGCTCGGCACCTGTCGGTCCTGGAGGGCCTGGAGGCGGTACGCAAACGGCCGGGCATGTACATCGGCTCCACCGACAGCCGAGGCCTGACCCACTGCATGTGGGAGATCATCGACAACTCCGTCGACGAGGCGTTGGGCGGCTTCTGCGGCCGGATCGACGTCACGCTCCACTCCGACGGCTCCGTCTCGGTCAGCGACGACGGCCGCGGCATCCCGGTGGACGCCGAACCCAAGTCCGGCCTGTCCGGTGTCGAGCTGGTCATGACCAAGCTCCACGCGGGTGGCAAGTTCGGCTCGGGCTCCTACACCGCCTCCGGCGGCCTGCACGGCGTCGGCGCCTCCGTCGTCAACGCCCTGTCCGCGCGGGTCGACGTCGAGGTCGACCGGCAGGGGCACACGCACGCGATCAGCTTCCGCAGGGGCATCGCGGGCCGCTTCGCGGGGGCCGGGCCCGACGCCGAGTTCACGCCGGTCTCCGGACTGGAGCAGGTCCGCAAGGTCGCCAAGAAGATCACCGGCACCCGGATCCGCTTCTGGCCGGACATGCAGATCTTCCTCAAGGGCGCCGAGATCGCCCGCGAGTCCCTCCTCGACCGCGCCCGCCAGACGGCCTTCCTCGTCCCGGGTCTGACCATCGCCGTGCGCGACGAGCGCGCGGACGGTGAGCCCGCCTACACCGAGGAGTTCCGCTTCGACGGCGGTATCAGCGAGTTCTGCACCTTCCTCGCGCCGGACGAGCCGGTCAGCGACGTCCTGCGCATCCAGGGCTCGGGCACCTTCAACGAGACCGTCCCGGTCCTGGACGACGCCGGACACATGGTCCCGGCCGACGTCGAGCGCCGCCTGGACGTGGACGTGGCCCTGCGCTGGGGCACCGGCTACGACACCACCGTCCGCTCCTTCGTCAACGTCATCGCCACCCCCAAGGGCGGCACGCACCTCAACGGCTTCGAGCGCGCCCTGGTCCGGGTGATCAACGACCAGCTGCGCGCCACCAAGCTGCTCAAGACCAATGACGACCCCGTCACCAAGGACGACACCCAGGAGGGCCTGACCGCGGTCGTCACCGTCCGCCTGCCCGAACCGCAGTTCGAGGGGCAGACCAAGGAGATCCTGGGCACCTCCGCGGCTTCCCGGATCGTCTCCCAGGTGGTCGGCAAGGAGCTGCGCGAGTTCCTCACCTCCACCAAGAAGGCCGAGAAGGCCAAGGCGCGCACGGTCCTGGAGAAGGTCGTCGGCGCGGCCAAGGCTCGGCTCGCGGCACGCCAGCAGCGCGAGACCCAGCGGCGCAAGAACGCGCTGGAGAACTCGGCGCTGCCCGCCAAGCTCGTGGACTGTCGCAGCGAGGGTCTGGAGCACAGCGAACTGTTCATCGTCGAGGGCGACTCGGCGCTGGGAACCGCCAAGCTGGCCCGCGACTCCGAGTTCCAGGCGCTCCTGCCGATCCGGGGCAAGATCCTCAACGTGCAGAAGTCGTCGGTCACCGACATGCTCAAGAACGCCGAGTGCGCCGCGATCCTCCAGGTGGTCGGCGCGGGATCGGGCCGCACGTTCGACATCGACGCCGCCCGCTACGGCCGGATCATCCTCATGGCCGACGCCGACGTGGACGGCGCGCACATCCGGTGCCTGCTGCTCACCCTCATCTACCGCTACATGCGGCCCATGCTGGAGGCGGGCCGGGTGTACGCCGCGGTCCCGCCGTTGCACCGCATCGAGCTGACCAACACCCGGCGCAAGCGCGGCGCCAGGCCCGAGGACCGCTACATCTACACCTACTCCGACGCCGAGCTGTCGCGCACGCTGCTGGACCTGGAGAAGCGGAAGATCTCCTGGAAGGAACCGGTCCAGCGGTACAAGGGTCTGGGCGAGATGGACGCCGACCAGCTGGCCGAGACGACCATGGACCCGCGTCGGCGCACCCTCCGCCGTATCCGGGTGGAGCAGGCCGAGGAAGCCGCCTCGGTGTTCAACCTGCTCATGGGCAACGAGGTGGCGCCCCGCCGCAGGTTCATCCAGGAGGGCGCCCAAGAGCTGGACGTCGCCCGCATCGACACCTGATCGTGCCTCTTGGGGCCTCCGCTTCGCTTTGGCCCGTGTTCGGGCGCCCAAAGAGGCAGGAATTCTTCCTCCTCGGCGGCGCCTATCGCTCGTTCCTCGCTACGCGGCTTGCCTCGTCGTGCAGAACCCTGCCGACGCCCGAACGTCAAACTCCCTGGGGCCTGCCGCCGCGCTTCGGCCCGTCCAGGAACCTAGGTCCCGGGCGGGCTCGGCGGGGCCCAGTCCCCGCTCTCGAGCAGCCGATCGATGGCCGCACGGTAGGGGGCCGGGTCCAGGCCCCGCTCCGCCACCCAGGCGTCGTCGTAGTAGCTGTGCTGGTACCGTTCGCCGCCATCGCAGATCAGGGTGACCACACTGCCCTTGCGGCCCTCACGGAGCATCCTGGCCACCAGGTGCCACACGCCCCACAGGTTGGTGCCGGTGGAGCCGCCCGCGCACAGGCCGGTGACCTCGTGCAGGTGACGCATCGCGGCGATGCTCGCGGCGTCGGGCACCGGCATCATCAGGTCGATCACCGACGGGACGAAGCTCGGCTCCATACGCGGGCGGCCGATGCCCTCGATCCGCGACGGCATCCCCGTGGCGTAGTCGGTCGCGCCGGTCACCCAGCCGGGGAAGAACGCCGAGTTCTCCGGGTCCACGACCGACAGTCGGGTGCCCAACCGCCGGTAGCGCAGGTAGCGGCCGATGGTGGCGGGCGTGCCGCCCGTGCCCGCGCCCACCACGATCCACTCGGGGCAGGGGTAGCGCTCCATCGAGAGCTGTTCGAAGATCGACTCCGCGATGTTGTTGTTGCCCCGCCAGTCGGTGGCGCGCTCGGCGTAGGTGAACTGGTCCATGTAGTGGCCGTTGGTCTCCCGGGCGAGCCGTTCGGCCTCGGTGTACATGTCCGGCGGGGAGTCGACGAAGTGGCACCGGCCCCCGTAGCGCTCGATCAGCGCGATCTTCTCCGGGCTCGTCCTGCGGGGGAGGACCGTGACGAAATCCAGTCCGACCAACTGCGCGAAATAGGCCTCCGACACGGCGGTGGAGCCCGAACTGGCCTCCACGATGGTGGTGCCCTCGGTGATCCAGCCGTTGGCCAGCCCGTAGAGGAACAGCGAACGCGCCAAGCGGTGCTTGAGACTGCCGGTGGGGTGCACCGACTCGTCCTTCAGGTACAGGTCGATGCCCCACTCGGGCGGCAGCGGGAACACGTGCAGGTGCGTGTCGGCCGAGCGGTTGGCGTCGGCGACGACCCTGCGGACCGCCTCGTCGGCCCAGGCGCGGGCACGATCGCTGGACCGGTCCACGCACGCGGGGTCATGGGAGGGATCAGGGCTGTCGGGGGCTGTGGGACGTGCCATGATCAGCAGCGTAGCCGCTGCGGACCGGCGCTTCGCCCCGCTGTGCCCGGGGTGCGCGGGTGTCGGGGAGAGCCGCGCGGGCGGCCCCGCCGGATCGGCGGAGCGGCGCCCAGGGCGGTTCAGTCGAGGGACCCGCCGGACATCGCGGCGTGCATGCGCCGGTAGGTCGAGGCCTCCTCGTGGCGGCTCTGGCGTTCCAGGGTGCGCGCGAGCGCGATGTGGGCCCAGTTGTCGACGGGGTCCAGTTCGATGATCCTGCGGAAGGTCCGTTCGGCCTTCCTGAGCTGCGCCGAGTGGAAGTAGGCGCGGCCGAGCAGTTCCAGGAGGGAGCGGCTGTTCGGCTCGTGTTCGACGATCGGCTCCAGAGTGCGGGCGGCGTAGATCGGGTCGCCCAGCTCCATGAACATGCGTGCGCGGTTGAAGATCTCGTAGGTGTTCTCTTCCACGGTGCTCCTCTCGACGGCGGGGCCGTCCCGGATCACAACGGCCACCGTGGTGACCGCATTCCCAGACGAGACACGGGGAGGAAACGGCACGGCGCGCACTCGTGGAGCACCACCCCGCCGCACCCGTCCCCACTGGAGAGATCCCCGGACGGTGCCGCGTGCACACACGGGCACGGCCGTCGGTCCCTCCGGGGGACGGATGCGGTCGGGGCGCCAGGCCGCGGGTCAGACGTCGGCGGGGGTGATCCGGCCCGAGTCCACGTCGTAGATCGCGCCGGCCACCGGCAGGCCCGCGG
>NZ_ANBC01000196.1 GCF_000341125.1 Nocardiopsis lucentensis DSM 44048
GAGCGCGCCGATCTGGTCGCTGTTGGTGTGGAACTCCAGGCTGCGGGTGTCCACCCCGTACTCCTCCTGGATGAGGTCGTGCACGGCGTCGTCACCCGGCACCGACGCCATCCTGCAGCGCGTGTGGGGAAGGACGAGGACCCGCTCCACACCCAGCAGGTACACCGCCAGGACGAGCGTGCGCAGGGTGTCGTCGGTCACCCGGGCGCCCGCGTTCCGGAGGATCTTGGCGTCGCCGGGCTTGAGTCCCAGCATGTCCAGGGGTTCGATCCTGGAGTCCATGCAGGTCACCAGAGCCAGTCCCCGGGCGGCCACGGGCTTGAGGCCGTGCAGGGCGAACTCGGCCACGTAGTCGTCGTTGGCGGCGAACACGTCGTCGAAGGCGTCCTGCGCGGGGGCGGGGTCGTGGGACTCACTCACGTCGGGTCACTCCTGTCTCCATGGTCATGGGCCGTGTACATGGAACCAGGCCCATGTACACGGCGTGTTGCAACACACTCAAACGCTGTTCTCGGGGGCGGTGATCCCGACACTGGTGCGCCCGGTTCCCACCGTGGTGATGGCACGCGGGAGCGGCTCGCCGGATCCGTCGCGGCGCTCGCTGGTGTCGGGCAGCCGCACGGGCTTGCCGTCCGCGCGCGAAGCCCGGGCCGGCGCCCTGCCGATCCAGGCGAAGAGCAGCGTGTCCTCGCCCTTGAGGTAACGGTGGCAGCGTACCCCGCCGGTCGCCCGACCCTTCGACGGATAGGCCTCGAACGGGGTGACCTTGGCCGATCCGGCCTGGGTGCCCTCCAGCGCGTGGGAGGAACCGGAGACGGTCACCACGACCGAGTCCTCGGGGGAGTGGACCGCGCCGAACCACAGGACACGCGCCTCCTCCGGCAGGCGGACGCCC
>NZ_ANBC01000197.1 GCF_000341125.1 Nocardiopsis lucentensis DSM 44048
TCGCGGAGAAGCGCAGCAGCTGGGCCTCGGAGGTGACGAACGCCAGGTCCTCCTCACCGGTGGACAGCTGGGTGGCGCCGACCAGGCGGTCGCCGTCCTTGAGCGTGATGACCTCGAAGTCGTCCTTGTTGGGCGGGAAGTCGGGGGCGACCCGCTTGACCACACCCCCCTCGGTGCCCACGGCGAAGCCGGGCCCGGAGGTGTCCATCGACACCACCGAGACCACCCGTTCGTCCCCGTCGAGCTCGACGAACTCGCCCACGTCCAGGCCGGCGGCCAGGGGCGGTCGTTCGTCGCTCTCATCGGGGAGTTCGGGGATCTCCAGGACGGGAACGCGGATCATCCGACCCAGGTCGGTGACGAGACCGACGTCCGAACGCGAGGTCGTGGGCACGGCCGTGGCGATCGCGTCGTGTCTGGTGCGCAGACCCTCGTACATCCTCGGCGGGGCGGCGCCCTTGCTGCGGCCGACGGTGCCGTCGACGCCGAGCAGGACGTGGCAGGCCTGGTCGGCCATCTCCAGGGGGACCACCGCGCCACGTGCGGCGCCGTCGCTCTCGCGCAGCTGGGTGCGGCGCGGGGTGGCGAACTTCTTCGAGACCTCGGCGAGCTCCTTGGACACCACGCGGCGCAGCTTCTTGTCCGACTCCAGGATGGACGTGAGCTCGGCGATCTCCTTGTTGAGCTGCTCGCGCTCGGTCTCCAGCTCCAGCCGGTCGAAGCGGGTCAGACGCCGCAGCGGGGTGTCCAGGATGTAGCGCGCCTGGATCTCGGACAGCTCGTAGGCGCCCATGAGGGACTCGCGGGCGGCGGCGGTGTCGTCGGCCTCCCGGATCAGGGCGATCACGCGGTCGATGTCGAGCAGCGCGACGAGCAGGCCGTCGACCAGGTGCAGACGCTCCTGACGCTTGCTCCTGCGGAACTCGCTGCGGCGGCGGGCCACC
>NZ_ANBC01000198.1 GCF_000341125.1 Nocardiopsis lucentensis DSM 44048
CCGAGGGTCTGCGGCTGGCCGTCGACGAGGGCGACGTTGTTGATGCCGAAGGACTCCTCCATCGGCGTGAGCCGGTAGAGCTCCTCCAGGACCGCCTCGGGGTTGAACCCGTTCTTGAGCTCGATGACCAGGCGCAGCCCCTGGTTGCGGTCGGTGAGGTCCTTGAGGTCGGAGATGCCCTGGAGCTTCTTGGACTGCACCAGCTCCTTGATGCGGCTGATGACCTTCTCCGGGCCCACGCTGTAGGGGAGCTCGGTGACGATCAGGCCGGTGCGGCGGGCGGACACCTTCTCGATCGAGACGGTGGCGCGCGTCTTGAACGTGCCCCGGCCCTTCCGGTAGGCGTCGCGGACGCCGTCCAGGCCGACGATGGTGCCGCCGGTGGGCAGGTCCGGTCCCGGGACGAACTCGGTGAGCTCCTCCAGGGTGGCGTCGGGGTGGGCGATCAGGTGGCGTGCGGCGGCGACGACCTCGCCCAGGTTGTGCGGGGCCATGTTGGTGGCCATGCCGACCGCGATGCCGGAGGCTCCGTTGACCAGGAGGTTGGGGAAGGCCGCGGGCAGCACCTCCGGCTCGGTCTCCTGGCCGTCGTAGTTCGGCTTGAAGTCGACGACGTTCTCGTCGATGGACGAGACCAGGAGTTCGGCGCTGCGCTCCAGACGGGCCTCGGTGTAGCGCATGGCGGCGGGGGCGTCGTCGCCGCCGAGCGAACCGAAGTTGCCGTGGCCGTCGACCAGCGGTACGCGCATGGCGAAGGACTGGCTGAGCCGGACCAGGGCGTCGTAGATGGCGCTGTCGCCGTGGGGGTGCAGGCGGCCCATGACCTCACCGACGACGCGGGCGCACTTGACGTGACCGCGGTCGGGGCGGAGCCCCATCTCGTTCATCTGGTAGAGGATCCGCCGCTGGACGGGCTTCATGCCGTCACGGGCGTCGGGTAGCGCGCGCTGGTAGATGACCGAGTACGCGTACTCCAGGAAGCTGCCGCGCATCTCCTCGGAGACGTCGATGTCGATGATCTTCTCGGCGAGATCCTCGGGGGGACGGGAAGTTGTACGGGCCATGACCGTAATTCTGTCCTGTTCCAGAGACTGAAACGTACGTCGGCCCGTGGTTGGGGGCGTGTGACCCGTGCGACTGTGGGGGTTTTGGGCATGCGTGGGGTGGTTTCCGCCCCGCACACGAACAGGTACGGAAACCACCCCACGCTGGGAGCCGGGTCGTGTCGGCCCCGCCCCCGACGTCAGTCGGAGAAGGGGATCGTGACGGTGGCGCCGTCCTCGGCCCCGGTCAGGACCGTCGAGGGGGCCTCGCCCAGGGCGCTCCACAGCTCGACGCGGACGGATCCGCCGTTCAGGTCGCCGAGGGACCCCTCAGCGCTCAGCGGTCCCCGGCCGTGGGTGTGGTCCTCCCAGCCCTCCAGGTCGTTGGTGGCGAAGTAGCGGTAGGTCTCGACGCGGTCATCCGTGCCGTCGCCCTCCAGGTCGTAGACCACACGGATCTGGACCGCGTTGGCGACCGCGTCGCCGGAGTCCACGGGCAGGGAGAAGGCGGTGGGGCCGCCGGTGTGGGAGCCGGTCAGACCGTCGGCGGTGAGGACCACCCGGTCCTGGGGCGGCAGCCCGTCCCGGTTGACGCCTCCGGCGGAGGCCACGGTGATCTCGTCGGTGGAGTCGCGCGGGAGGAGGGAGAGCCCCGCCGGGGTCAGGTGGAGGGTTCCGTCACCCACGCCTTCGTCTCCGTCACCGTCCCCGGGGTCGCCGGGATCACCGCCCTCACCCGTGGTGGACGCCAGTGAGCGCGGCTCCACGTCGAGCCGCGTTCCGTCGGAGAAGGTCACGGCCAACGGCGTGTCGGACGGGTTGAACGCGGTGTGGGTGCGCTCTCCGCCGTCGTCGAAGACCGCGTAGTGCGCGGTGTCCGCCGTGACGGCGGTGTCCACGGTCCCCACCTCGGCCAGGGTCGACACCCACTGGTAGGTGTGCGGCCTGGACTCACCCGCCTCGGGTTCGTACGAGGTCCACTGCTCCTCGAAGAGGCTCAGGGCGCGGGGGCCGTCCGAGAGGGCCAACTGCTCCCAGTGGATGTCCCGCCAGGTCTCGGGCTGGCGTCCGAGCCGGTCCTCCAGGGAGCGGTACAGCCGTTCCGCGTGCTCGGGGTCGTACCCCAGGTAGAGGGAGCTCGCGGTGATCGGCAGGTAGTTGATGCCGTAGTGCTCCTCCGGGCTGCCGTCCCACCAGATGCGGTAGTCGGCGCCGTCGCCCCAGACCATGGCGGCGATGTCGTTCGGATAGTCGCCGGGGAAGGTCTCGCCGCCGTGGTTTTGCCAGTAGCGGGCGATGGTGGAGGCCTGGGTGGTGTGCAGGTACACGCCCAGGTCGCGCAGTTCGTCGTCACCGGTCAGAGAGCCGAACAGGGCGGTGGCCGCGGCGAAGTGCATGCCCTCGGAGGAGGACTCCTGGTTGTTGCCGGAGGCGAATCCGGCGTGCCCCGAGGCCCAGCCGTGTCCGGCGTAGGGGGAGAACGAGCGCAACCTGGGGAACATGTCGCTGTCGGGATCCGTCTCGGCGACGTCCCGGACGAGCAGGCGGATCATGCCGCCCCAGGCGTCCTCGGCGGCCCAGTCGGCGTCATAGCGGGCGACGACGGCCGCCGCGGAGACGAAATAAC
>NZ_ANBC01000199.1 GCF_000341125.1 Nocardiopsis lucentensis DSM 44048
CCTCGGTCGCGGCACCGAAGCTGTCGGGGTAGCCGAGCATGGTGCCCCAGCCCGGCTCGTAGTGGAAGCGGCGCTCGCCCCCGGCGGTCAGCCACTCCTCCAGACGGCTCCTGACGAGGGACAGGAGGGTGTCGCGCGCCTCCGTGTAGCCGATGGAGTCGGCGATGGGGACGAGCTGAGCCAGCCTGCCCAGGGCCTTGCCGTCCCAGTAGGTGTCGCCGGGGGAGGGGAAGTGCTCCCGCTCGGCGAGGACCTCGTCCAGCAGGAGCCGCATGCGGTCGTGGTCGGCCGCGTCCACGGTCGGCAGACTGGGCAGGATGCCCTGGGTGGTGAGCTCGGTGGTGAAGTCCGTGCCCTCCGCGACGCGTATCTCCCCTCGGGGCGAGGCGTAGGAGAGGTCCGTGACGGGTGTGGTGGCCGCCCGCCAGTGGTGCGGGTAGAGGGCGGGCAGGGGGCCGTCCTCGGTGCCCTCGCGCGGCTCGGTCTCCAACCGGTAGGTCGTGGTGAGGGTCGCGCCGGCCTCGTCGTACTCGTAGGAGACGCGGGAACCGGTGACGAAGGAGTGAGCGTAGGGGGCGAAGGCGGCCAGATCATCGGGGGAGGGGAGGAGCGCCACCGAGTAGTGGCCCTCGGCGCCGGTGGCGGCCGTGAACGTGTCTCCCGCCCGGGTCCAGGCGGTGTCGGAGGGGGCGAACAGGGCGTAGTGCCGACCGTTGAGGCTGGCGCCGACGACCGGGCCCTCCTGGTGCCAGATTTCCGGCGTGCCGGTGAAGGCCACCCGCGCGTCGCCGCCCGTGGTGTCGGCGTAGGCGAAGGGCAGACCCTGGCCGACGGTGACGCGCAGAGTCCGGCCGTTCCCCTCCCAGCGGGGGGTCACGGTCCAGTCGCCGTGGTCGGCCACCCTGGTGTCGGGGGAGGTGAGGCCGTCCACGCCCATCGACAGGTCGGCGGTGTGGGGGTACTCGTACTTGAGTCCGTCGGCGACGATCCGGTGCTGTTCCGGATAGCCGACCTCCAGTCCCTCGGCGTGGGGGCGGAAGCTGAAGGGGTGGGCGAACAGGTTCTCGCCGTACGGGTTGTCCGGGTAGCGCTGGAAGATGAGCGACGACCACCACTCGTTGGTGGGGGCGGGGCCGTCGAAGTCGTCGGTGACCTTGGGGGCGACCGGAGTGCCGTTCAGGTCCGAGGGACCGGGGGCTCCCTCGGGCAGACCCTCCGTGTAGCCGCCGGAGCCGACGGGGACGTCGGCGGCGGGGGCGGGAGGTGGGGCGGCCGTCACGGCCGCGGCGCAGACCAGGGCGGTCGCGGTGGCGAGCACTCCGCGGCGTGCGCGGACGCTGAGCGGCGTTGGGGGCGGGTCCGCGGGTGGGCGGGGGGTTCTCATGGGGGCATTCCTTCCGGTAGCGGGTAGGGAATGGAAGCGCTCCCAGGACGTCGGGGTCGAGTGTGGGTGGAAGGGTGACCCGTGGGCAATGAGGGCAGACGGAGGAGTTATCGGGTCGTTACCGAAGGTGGTGGTCGGTGGAGGTCCCGGGGAGACGGGGGCCGAACCCGCCCCGTCCGGGCGGTCGGGGCTGTGGACAACCGCTCCGACGTTCCTCCGCTCTGGTACCAAGGAACGCATGGCGACACCTGCTGGCGACGCGCACACCACCGAGACCGACCCGGACGGGCCCGTCGGCCGCGACGCCTCCCGTGACCACGGGGGCCCGGCCCACGACGGCGCGCTGCGCGCGGCGGCCGAACGGCACCTGCGCGCGTTGGCGGGGGAGTCGGCGCGGCTGCGCGAGGATCAATGGACCGCCATCCACGCCCTGGTCGCCGAGCGTCGCAGAGCACTGGTCGTCCAGCGCACCGGCTGGGGCAAGTCCGCCGTGTACTTCGTGGCCACGGCCCTGCGGCGCGCCGAGGGGGCGGGGCCCACCGTCATCGTCTCCCCGTTGCTGGCCCTGATGCGGAACCAGATCTCCGCCGCCGAGCGCGCCGGGATCCGGGCGCGCACCATCAACAGCGCCAACACCACCGCGTGGGAGACCGTCTACGCCGACGTGTCCGCCGGGGAGGTGGACGTGCTGCTGGTCAGCCCGGAACGACTGAACAACCCCGAGTTCCGCGACCGCGTCCTGCCCGAACTGGCCGCCGGGGCGGGCCTGGTCGTCATCGACGAGGCGCACTGCGTGTCGGACTGGGGACACGACTTTCGCCCCGACTACCGCAGGATCCGCTCCCTGCTGCACGACCTGCCCGACGGCGTCCCGGTCCTCGCGACCACCGCCACGGCCAACGAGCGCGTCACCCGCGACGTCGCCGAACAGCTCCGCTCGGGTGACACGCGTCAGGACACCCTCGTCCTCCGCGGCTCCCTGGAGCGGGAGAGCCTGCGGCTGGCCGTCGCACGCCTGCCCGACCCCACCGCCCGGCTCAGCTGGCTGGCCGAGCACCTGCCCAAGATCCAGGGGTCGGGCATCGTGTACACGCTCACCGTCAGCGCGGCGCTGGAGACCGCGCGGTTCCTCTCCGAACAGGGGCTGGACGTACGCGCCTACACCGGTCAGACCGACCCGGACGAGCGGCGCCGCGCCGAGGACGACCTGCTGGCCAACCGGGTCAAGGCGCTGGTGGCCACGAGTGCCCTGGGAATGGGCTTCGACAAGCCCGACCTCGGATTCGTCGTCCACCTGGGCGCCCCGCAGTCACCGATCTCCTACTACCAGCAGGTCGGACGCGCGGGCCGCGGAGTGGAGCGGGCCGAGGTGGTCCTGCTGCCCGGCCGGGAGGACACACAGATCTGGGAGTACTTCGCCGGACTCTCCTTCCCGCCGGAGGCCACCGTGCGCGAGACCCTCGCCGTCCTGGCGGCCGAGGGGGCGCCGATGTCCGTCGCGCGCCTGGAGACCCGTGTGGACCTGCGGCGCACCAGGCTGGAGCAGATGCTCAAGGTCCTGGACGTGGACGGCGCGGTCCGGCGTGTGCGCGGCGGCTGGACCGCCACCGGGCTGCCCTGGGAGTACGACGCCGAACGCTACGCCGCCGTCGCGGAGGCGCGCGAGCGGGAGCAGCGCGCCATGCTCGACTACCTGTCCACCGACACCTGCCGGATGGAGTTCCTGCGGCGTCAACTGGACGACGCGCAGGCCAAGCCGTGCGGACGCTGCGACGTGTGCACCGGAGAGTACTGGCCCACCGACGTCGATCCCGGGCGGCGCGCGGCGGCCGCCGACCACCTGGACCGGCCCGGAACCCCGATCACGCCCCGGCGCCAGTGGCCCACGGGCATGGACGCCCTGGGCGTGACACTGTCCGGGAAGATCAAGGAGGAGCTGCGCGCGGGTGAGGGGCGGGCCCTGGCCCGTCTCACCGATGTCGGCTGGGGTACCGAACTGCGCCGAATCCTCGCCGAGGACGCTCCCGACGAACCGGTCAGCGACCGCGTGCTCCAGGGCGTCGTCCGGGTCCTGGCCACGTGGGGATGGGAGCGCCGACCGGTGGGGGTGGTGGTCATGCCCTCGCTCACCAGGCCGGCGATGATCACCGACCTGGCGCGCAGACTCTGCGACCTGGGCCGTCTGGCCCCGGTCGGGGCGCTGGGGTACCGGTCCGAGAGCGGCCCCGGGCCCAGACGGCACAACAGCGCTCTGCGTCTGCACCAGGTGTACTCGGAGCTGGTTCTGGGCGATGAGACGGCTCAGCGTCTGGTGGACCTCCAAGCGGGAACACCGGGCCCGGTGCTGCTGGTGGACGACCACACGGACACGGGGTGGAGCCTGACCGTGGGTGCGGCCCTCCTACGCCGGGCCGGGGCTCCCGAGGTGTTGCCCTTCACCCTGGCCACGAACGGGGGTTAGGGCGTGTGTGGTGGATGCTGCCCGTCGTTGAGGAGGTCACTGCGCTGTAAGACGCCGGTTGAGGGTGGCGGAGGGCGACGGGCGGGCAGAATCCTGTCCGTTCGGGGGCTCGTGCAGAGTGGGTGTCGCGTCGAAGACGTCGGTTGAGGGTGCCCGCCCCATCGCGAAGCGGCCCCGGCCGGTGGCGGGCTCCGGGCAGGCCAGGAACAAGCGCCGCCTACCGCAGCCGCTGTCCCCGCGGCGCGCCGCGGCGGACCGGCTGGCCCTCACCCAGATCGGGGCGGGCACCCGGCTGGTGCAGGGCGCGCGCCGCGAGCCGGTGCGCCCGACCCAGTGCCTCCTTCGGGTGGCGGCCCGCCAGCCACTCGGGCAGGAACCCGGCGATGAACGCGTCACCGGCGCCGACCGACCCCGGCTTCGGATCGACCGGCTCGGCCGGGGCGGACACCACGCCCTCGCGGGTCTTGGACGCCCACAGGCCGCCCTCCTCGCCGAGCTTGAGCACGACGTTGGGGTAGTGCGCCGTCAGCACCTTGGCGGCGGCCTCCGGCTCGTCCTTGCCGGAGAGCACCTTGGCCTGGGGGAGGTTGGCGAACAGCAGCCGCACGCCCTGCGTCCACTCCAGGAAGTCCTCCGCGCCCGCGCGTTCCAGCGGGGCGTGGGAGCCGCCGTCCACCGAGATGGACATGCCGCTCTCGCGTGCCATGCGCAGCGCCACCCTGGCGGCGCGCCGGGAGTCGGGGTTGATCAGGGTGTACCCGGACACGTGCAGGTGCGCGTCCGGGGTGAACACGTCGCGGGGCAGGTCCTCGGGCTGGAGCCGGGCGTTGGCACCGGGGTCGCTCAGCATCGTCCGGTCACCGCGGTGGGTGATCATGACGACGCACGTTCCGGTCGGCCGCTCCGGGTCCATCACCATGCGCGAGTCCAGGCCGTACCCCATGAGCTCCATCTCACGGGTCCGGCCGGTGATGTCGGAGCCGCGGCGGCCCACGAACGTCGTGTCGACGCCCCCGACGGCCAGCCACGAGGCGATGTTCGCGCCGGAACCGCCGCCGTACATGGTCACGGACGCAGGCGTGTCGCTGCCGCGGGCCAACGGGTGGAACGCCTGCGCGACGGCATCGGTCATGAGGTCACCGATTACGACCACTCGTGTCATTTCGCCAGCCACCACCGAGTTGTGAGAATCCGTGCTCGCACGACGTTAACAGGTTAACGATCAGCGGCGTGTAACGAAGTGACGGCGCCATGGATACACGACAGGACACGTCAGACGGTGCGTCGCGACCGGACCGCTCGTGTCGGAGACCTCCGGCGCGGTGGACCGGCACCCCGTCATTTCGGGCCTCCCGCATGGACTTTCCCCAGATTCGACCGAATGTCGTCTAGTCTCGCAGTCGTGCAGTCCTACCCGAACCACTGGGAAGCCGACGTCGTCCTCACCGACGGAGGCACCGCGCACCTGCGCCCCATCACCCCTGACGACGCCGACCTCCTCCGGGAGTTCCACTCACGCCTCTCCCCGGAGACGATCTACTACCGCTTCTTCGCGCCCTACCCGCGGCTGTCCGACCGTGACGTGCGCAGGTTCACCACCGTCGACTACGAGGACCGCGTGGCGCTGGTGGCCACCATCTCCGACTCCCTCGTCGCCGTGGTGCGTTACGACAAGGTCGCCCCGGAGGAGGCCGAGGTCGCCTTCGTGGTGGAGGACGCCCACCAGGGGCGCGGGTTGGCCTCGGTTCTGTTGGAGCACATCGGCGCCGCCGCCCGTGAGCGCGGCGTGCGCCGGTTCATCGCGGACGTCCTGCCCGAGAACCGCCGGATGATCAACGTCTTCCGTGAGGCCGGGTACACGGCCCAGCAGACGTTCGACGAGGGCGTCATCCGGCTCACCCTGGACCTCCAGCCCACGGATGACGCGAAGGAAGTCATGCAGGCCCGCGAGCAGCGCGCCGAGTCGCGCTCGATCGCCCGTTTGCTCTTCCCGGAGTCCGTGGCCGTGATCGGTGCCAGCCGCACCGCGCACACCATCGGGCAGACCGCGCTGCGCAACCTCCTCGGCGGTGAGTTCCAGGGCCCGGTCTACCCGGTCCACCCCGAGGCCAAGGCGGTCGTGGGCGTGCGCGCCTACCCGTCCGTGCTCGACATCCCCGACCAGGTCGACCTGGCCGTCGTCGCGGTACGGGCCGAGGCCGTCACCGAGGTCGTCGAGCAGTGCGCGGAGAAGGGCGTGCACGGCCTCGTCGTGGTCAGCTCCGGGTTCGGTGAGGTCGGCCCCGAGGGCCGCGCCCGACAGGACGAACTCGTGCGTACCGCCCGCGCCGCCGGGATGCGCGTCGTCGGACCCAACTGCCTGGGCATCGCCAACAGCGACCCGGCGGTCTCGCTCAACGCCACCCTCTCCCCCGATCTGCCCCCACGCGGGCCCATCGGTTTCTTCTCCCAGTCGGGCGCTCTCGGCCGGGCCATCCTCCAGCGCGTCGCCGAACGCGGTATGGGGCTGTCGACCTTCGTCTCCGCGGGCAATCGCGCCGACGTGTCCGGCAACGACCTGGTCCAGTACTGGCAGGAGGACCCCGCCACCGAGGTCGTGCTCCAGTACCTGGAGTCGCTCGGCAACCCGCGCAAGTTCACCCGCCTGGCCCGTCGCCTGGCCAAGCAGAAGCCGGTCGTGGCGGTGCGCAGCGGTGGGTCGGCTCAGGCCACCCCGACCGGACACGCAGCGGGCGGGCTCGCGCTGCCCGACTACGCGGTCACATCGCTGTTCCAGCAGGCGGGCGTGGTGCGGGTCGACGACATCACGCAGATGTTCGACGCGGCCCAGGTGTTCGCCTACCAACCTCTGCCGGAGGGGCCGAAGGTCGGCATCATCGGCAATTCCGATTCCCTGGAACTCCTGGTCAAGGATGCCGCCGTGCGCCAGGGGCTCAAGCCGCACGAGCCGGTCAACCTCGGCCCGCAGGCCACGGCGGAGGACTTCGACCTGGCCCTGGAGACCGCCCTGGCGGCGGAGGACGTGCACTCGGTCGTGGTCGTCTTCGTCCCCGCCCTCCAGCCGATCGGTGACGACGTCGCCCGCGTGCTGCGCGCCCGCTCCCTAGGGTCGGACAAGCCGGTGGTCACCACGTACCTGGCCCGCCAGGGCATCCCCGAGGAGCTGCGCCACGTCGGTGAGCGGGGGGAGACGCTGCGCGGTTCGGTCCCCTCCTACCCCTCACCGGAGGACGCGGTACGCGCGCTCGCCCACGCCACGCGCTACGCCCAGTGGCGCGACCGCAAGCCCGGACGCCACCCGGAGCTGCCCGACATCGACCGCGCCCGGGCCCGCGCCACCATCGCCCGCGCGCTCAAGGGCACGCCCGGCGAGGACACGATCGCCTGGTTCGGCGGGGAGCGCCGTTACGACGAGGAGACGGCGATCTCCAGTGAGGACGCGCGCGACCTCCTGGCCTGCTACGGCATCGCCGCCTATCCCGACATCCCGGTCACGTCCGCCGACGAGGCCGTGGTGGCCGCTGGTGAACTCGGTTACCCCGTCGTGGTCAAGGCTGACGCCCCCGACCTGCGGGTCCGGGCGGGCGGCACGTTCGTACGCGCCGACCTGCGCACCCCGGACGACGTGCGCAGCGCCTACCTGTCGCTGCACGACCGCTTCGGCGCGGACGCCGATCTCGTGGTGCAGCGCATGGCCGCCCCCGGCGTGCCCACGGTGGTCCGTGCCGGCGACAACAAGTCGTTCGGTTCGGTGGTCTCCTTCGGACTGGCCGACGTGACCGCCGAGCTGCTCGACGACCGCTCCTTCCGTCTGGCGCCCCTCACGGACATGGACGCGGCCGACCTCATCCACGCCGTCCGGGCCGCGCCCCTGCTCTTCGGACTGCCCGCCGGCGCGACCTCGCTGGCTGAACAGCCCAACGTGGAGGCGTTGGAGGAGCTGCTCATCCGGGTGTCGCGCCTGGTCGAGGCCTTCCCCGAGATCGGGTACGTGGACCTGGACCCGGTTCTGGTCAACGCCACCGGGGCGCACGTGCTGGGAGCACGCATGTGGTTGCGTGAGGCTCCCGAGGTCCGGCCCGACGTCGGCCCCCGCCGACTGCGAGGGGTGACCTTCTGATCATGGGCTGGTCCGGGCGTTGGCCGTCCCGGTCGCGAAGTGTCGCCCGGAGAGGGCAGGATAGGAGTATGAGGAAATCACGTGCCGTGTCCACCGACTGGCGGCTGGAGATCGAGCGGAGCGGGTACTACCCCACGCTGGTGATCGACGCCGTCGCCACGGCTTTGGGGGACGAGGACGCCGAAGCCTTCATCGTCCACCACGAGGCGACCTTCGACCCGGCCATGGAGATGCGGCGGCACATCACCGTGATGCTGTTGACCGCGACCCGGCTCGTGGTGTGTCACACCGACGAGCACCCGCCCACGGAGCCGGGCGGTGCCTCGCACGCGTCGACCACCACCGACAGCATCCAGATCGGCAACGTCCAGTCGGTCGCGCTCACCCGGGTGGTCCCCAACCCCGCCCAGTACACGCCCGGTAGCCTGCCGAGCGAGCTGGTGCTGAGCGTCAACCTGTCCGTGAACTGGGGTACCGCCGCTCACATCGACCTCGAACCCGCCTCCTGCGCGGACGAGACCTGCGAACTCGACCACGGGTACACCGGGGCGATCACGGCCGAGCCGCTCACCCTGCGCGTGAGCGAGGCCGCCGACGGGGCCGCCGCGGTCTCGGCGATGATGAACTTCGCCGACGCCCTCTCCGCGGTGACGGCCCGGTAGCCGGTACCTCCGTTGAGGGTGGTGGAGGGCGACGAAGAGGGAGAAGCCGCGCCGGAGGCGTCCGTTGAGGGTGGTGGAGGGCGACGGGTGGGCGGGTGAGCACCCGAAAACACAACCGTGACAGGGACTTAACGAACACGGTGCGGGGAGGCGTGGTGCCTTAATAATCCATCCGTCTAAGGTTGAACCGGATTCGTGCATACCGCCACAAGCGAGACGTGCCAGGCCACAAACCGGGCACGTGCGCGTCGCGTCCCCCCGGACGCGCGCCCACACGGAGAAAGGTCAGTCTGCGATGACGCAGCACCCGTCCCCGGAGTCCCCGGACGACGCCCCCCTGGTACGCCTGACCGTCGACCGTGCCATCGCCACGGTCACCATGGACTCCCCCCGCAACCGCAACGCCCTGTCCGCCCGGCTGCGCTCGGAACTGTCCAAGGCCCTGTCCGACGCGATGGCCGACGACGAGGTGCGCGGGATCGTGCTCACGGGGACCGGGCCGGTCTTTTGCGCCGGGGCCGACCTGAAGGAGGTCGGCGCGGCGCTTCGGGGTGAGCCGGTCGAACCGGCGCCGGAGCTTCCGGCCATCTTCGAGCAGATCATGGGCGCCCCCAAACCCGTCATCGCGGTACTCAACGGCGCTGCCCGTGCGGGCGGGATCGGGCTGGTGGCCTCCGCCGATATCGCGCTGGCGCCCAAGAGCGCGACGTTCGCCTTCACCGAGGTGCGCATCGGCGTGGTGCCGGCGATCATCTCCGTCCCGGTGTCCGCGCGGATGCACTCGCGCCAGCTCAGCCGTTACTTCCTCACCGGGGAGCTGTTCGACGCCTCAGCGGCGGCCAAGGCCGGGCTGATCACCCAGGCGGTTCCGGACCGGGACATGACGCACGCCGTGGACGCGGTCCTTCAGGGGCTGCGCGGGTCGGCGCCGCGCGCGCTGTCGCGCACCAAGCAGCTCCTGGACGACCTCGGCTCCGGCGCCCTGGCCACCGTCGACCGGCGCACCGAGGCCTTCACCCGCATGGGAGAGCTGTCCGCCGAGTTCTTCGCCGGAGAGGACGCGGCCGAGGGCCGCGCGGCCTTCTTCGAGAAGCGTCCTCCCCGCTGGGCCCAGTAACCGACCCCGCGGGGCCGCGGCCCGCCGTTGCCGCGTCCGACCGCGGCCAGAGGTCGGACGCTCCGGTGACCCGGGCGTCCGATCTCGGCCCGGGTGCGTCGCCGTCGGCGGACGGGCCACAATGGGGGAGTGAGCTACTCCGGAGATACCAGGGTCGGCGGTCCCGCCGACCTGCGCCAACTACCGCATCTGACGATCGCCAAACTCGCCGTCGGCCCCATGGACAACAACGTCTACCTGCTGCGTTGCCGGGCCACGGGTGAGGGTGTCCTGATCGACGCCGCCGACGAGGCGGATCGCATCCTCGACCTCATCGGTGAGCGGGGACTGGCCCGCGTGATCACCACCCACCGCCACCAGGACCACTGGAGGGCCCTCGCCGAGGTCGTCGGCCAGACCGGCGCCCGTACGGTCGCCCACCCCGTCGACGGGGAAGAGCTCCCCGTGTCCGTGGACGAGCCCGTCGAACACGGCGCGCGGGTGCCCGTCGGCGAGTGCTTCCTGAGCGTGATCCACCTGCGCGGGCACACGCCGGGGTCGATCGCGTTGCGCTACGACGACCCCGAAGGACACACCCACCTGTTCACCGGTGACTCCCTGTTCCCGGGCGGGGTCGGCCGCACGCTGCGCGACGAGGACTTCCGTTCCCTCTTCGCCGACGTGAGCGAGCGCCTGTTCGACGAACTGGCCGACGACACCTGGGTCTACCCGGGGCACGGACGTGACACCACGCTGGGCGCCGAACGCCCGAAGCTCCCGGAGTGGAGCGAGCGCGGCTGGTAGTCGCCCGGGCAGCCACCGGCCCAGGCGTCCGATCAGGCGCCGAAGCAGCAGAACCCGGCCGGTCCGAGGTGGAGAGCCACCGCCTCGGACGCCGGGACCCCCGCCGCCAACGCCCGGTGGAAGCGCACCATGGCCTCCTCTGTCTCGGCGTCCCGGACGGGGACCGGGCTGGCCACCACCGTGTGTACGCCGCGGGCGTGCAGGGCGCCGACGAATCCCGACGGGGTTCCCGTGACACCGCCGAAACCGCGCCCGTTCCAGCAGGTCGAGAGGGTCACCAGGGCGGGCGCGGTGGTGAGTCCGGTCAGGTCGCGGGCGAGCAGAGGGCCGTCCGCCAGGTCGACCGAGGCGAGCAGGGGTACGCGGTCGGGGACGTGGCCGTGCCCGGCCAGGTGAACGATGTCGGCGTCCGCGAACCCGGTGAGCACCTCGGTCAACCGAGCTCCTTCCCCGTCGAGGACACGTGCTCCCGGATACACGCGGGTCAGCGCGCTCACCTCCCGCCGGGCACCGTCGGGCGCGGGTGCGGCCACCAGCAGGACACGCTCCGACGGCGGGCGTGCCCGGTCGGCGTGCTCCACCCAGAACCGTGCGGTGGGCACGAGGTCCACCGGCCGTCCGCACAGGGCGGGCAGCATCCCCCACGGCGGGTCGCCCAGGCGCGGATCGGCCGCCATCACCAACGGACGGTCTCCGACCAGGGGCAGGACCGGCGCCAGGAGTAGCCGGGACACCTCCGCCGCGGCGTCGCGGACCGACACCGCGCGAAGGCGGCCCACCGGTGCCGGAAGCGCGTGCGTGAACCGCGCCAGGGCATGGACGGTGGGGGAGAGCGGGCCCAGGGGGCGCGCGTGCACCTTCCCGGCCACCGCGACCAGGGCGACGGCGTCCTGCCCGGCCCAGGTGAGGTGGACGAACGCCCGGTCCGACCCCAGCCTGTCCAACAGTTCGGCGGTGACCGGCTCCGGTGCGGGAGGTGCGGCGCGCCCCTCGGCGGACGTGCGGCACACGCGCCATCGGGCCGCCTCCCACAGCCGCGCGTGATGGTCGGCCCGCGGTCCTCGGCCGTGGGCGAGGGCGGCGCGGTACCGCCCGGCCAGATCGGTCAGGGCCGGGGCGGCGGGTTCGTGCGGCCCCGGGACGTGCGCGGCCGCCCAGGTACGGGTCAGCTCCGCCCACTCCAGGGCGGTCGCGGCCGTCCCGGCGAGGAGCGCGAGCTCCAGGCCGGCGCGGACGACATGGGGGTCGTGGGCGGC
>NZ_ANBC01000200.1 GCF_000341125.1 Nocardiopsis lucentensis DSM 44048
GGCCGGGGGTGGGCGCGGTCCCTCGCTCCAGGACGTCCAGGGCCCGCCGAGGGGCGGCCCGCCCGTGGGACGGCGCGGACGGGGCGGCGAGGGGGATCCGGATGCGCAGACCGTTCCTGGCCCGGCCGACCGGGGTCGATCCCGGAACCGCGCTCGCGGTCGCGCGCGGACTCGTCCGCGTGGGCCGGGCGGGGGCGAGGGTGATGCGTTCGAGACGGGCCGCCAGCCGGTACCACAGCGATCCCGGTCCGAACGTGCCCCGCACCTTCCGCGTGAGTTCGCCCGCGCGTTGGCGGTCCCCCTCCAGGAAACGCAGTTTGGCCTCCACGAGCAGGGCGGTCGCGGAGGTCGAGCCGTCTTCGACGCACGGCCCCTCGTCAAGGGTGGCGGCGGCCTCCTCGACCAGCCCCTCCGACAGCAGGGCCTCGGCCAGGTCCACGTGCAGGGCCTCGCGTCGCGCGGCCGGCAGACGGGGGAGCAGGCCCAGGAAGGTGTCGATGGCCGTGACGGTGTCGCCCCGGTAGAGGGCGAGGCACCCCTGGTTGTGCCGCGCGACCAGGCCCATGAGCGGGAGCCCGCGTTCGCTGGTGAGCGTGTGCGCCTCGGCGAGGTGGTCCTCGGCCTGGCCGAAACGGCCGCACATGGTCTGGGCCAACCCCAGGTTGACCAGGACTCCCGGAAGGACCGGCGCGTCCTCGGCGACGGGGTGGCCGCGCAGGCGGCGGTGGGTGTCGGTGAGGAGGTCGGCCGTGGTCTCGAACAGGCCGCTGCGTGCCAGCCGCACCCCGCGCCTGACCCGGGCCAGGAGGTGGCGGCCGGACGGTGGGTCGGACCGGTGGACGTTGGAGGTCACGTGTGCGCGCCGCCTTTCGCGAGGGGGTGGCTCGGGCCCGGTGCGCCGCGGGAACCGCTCGGAACCACTGATAGCAGCGGGCGGGCGTGCGGGGGAGCCCTGGCGGACAACCTGTGGAAAAGGGCCGGGGGCGAACGCGGACGAACGGGGTGAAGGCGGGTGCACCGCACCGGGTTCGTGTGTGTTCCGAACCCGCATTCGGAGTGTCCTGTTCTGTGGCGGCCGGTGCGTGACAGACGCCCTCGGAGTGCCCGGTCTCCGGGCCGCCCATCGCTCCGTCGGGGCTCAGACGGCGAACCAGCCCGTGACGAGCGGGGGGTGGCCCGTCCGGTGCAGGGCGAGGCTGAGCGGCCCACGCCGGAGTCCGGACACGGAGAAGCGGCCGTCGGCGCCGACGCGGAGGCGATCGGCGGAGCCCGGGTACCGGATGTCCACGGTGGCGAACGCGAAGTCCCCGGTGACCAGTCCGGACAGGGAGCGGTGTGTGTCGTGGACACGGATCCTCAGGTCCAGGGCGAGGTCACCGTGGTCGAACCGCAGTGTGGTCAGCAGGGCACCGTCGGTGCCGCGCGCGTCCTCGGGGACCGGCGGTGTCTGGAGTGTGAGCTCGGCGAGGTCGGCGGTGTCGTCGCGGCGGTCGAAGGCGGCCAGGGCCGCGTCCCGGCCGGCCGTGGCCCACGGGGGGAGGCGGTCGGTGGGTTTCCTCAACGCGGGTCCTCCAGGATGCGGCGGAGCCGGCGCCTGACACGGCGGCGCTGGTTGGCGTCGACGCGGGGGCCGTCGTGGGCGTTCGGGTCGCGCGGGGTGTCGTCGAGGAGGCTCAGGGCCACGATCCGGTCCTGTGGGGACAGATGGCGGATCGCCCTGTGCAGTTCCTCGTGCCGCTCCCGATCCAGGTATTGGGATTCGAGGTCGGGGCCCTCGGGGAAGGGGAGGCGGGTGAGGACGTCCGGGGCGACCGGGCTCTGCCGTGCGCCGTGGCGGCGCTGGCGGGCGCACACGTCGTTGGTGACGCGGCGCAGCCAGGCGCGGAGCCGGTCGGGGGAGCGGAGCCGCGGCAGGTGTTGGTTGAGGGTGAGCCACACGGTTTGGACCGCGTCCTCGCGGTCGGGGGCGGGGAGGCGGTAGGAGCGGGCGATCGCGTTCACGAGGGGCAGGTGGCGGTCGACGATACCCTCCCACGCCCGCGGGTCGCCCTCCCGCGCGCCTCGGACGAGGTCGGCGTCGCTGGGTTCCAGAACGGGGGGATCGGCGGATTCGGAAGGTGCGGGATCAGCGGATTCGGAAGGCGCGGGGTCGGTGGATTCCGGGGTGGAAGTGGCCGGAACCGGCAAGGCGGAAGGGGTTTCGTTCCCGGTATCGGTCCACAGCACTGTGCCCCGGGAGCAAGAGGGGCTGCTCATGCCCTCGTACGGCTGGTCTGGCACACCCGCCCCCACTATGATCAGACTCCCTGTCCGCTCCGGGTGTCACGCTAGTCCCTGGGTGCCCTGGGCGCGGTGGGAACACCGCAAATCCCGGTGTTACCGCTGGTACCCAGAGAGCCCTTAGGGCACAATGGGGCGAAAGGTGTTCAGGCGGGTCTGCAACCTTCTCGTGAAGTACGAGGGCGTCGGGGAAGCGCACTCGTTCGTATCAGGAGGTTCGGTGTCCGCACGTGGCGTCTTGTACGTCCACTCAGCGCCCGCGGCGCTGTGCCCACACGTCGAGTGGGCGGTCGCGGGCGTCGTTGGCGTACCCGTGAAACTCGACTGGGTCGCGCAGCCGGCGGCCCCCGGCCACCACCGCGCCGAGCTGAACTGGCAGGGCCGACCGGGGACCGCGGGTGAGGTGGCCTCGGCGCTGAACTCGTGGCAGCGCCTGCGCTTCGAGGTGACCGAGGAGGGGTCGCCCGGGTGTGACGGCGTGCGCTACAGCTACACGCCGTCCTTGGGGATGTTCACCGCGATCACCAGCGCCGCGGGCGAGGTACTCGTGCCCGAGGGGCGCTTGCGCGACGCGATGGCGCGATCCGCGGCGGGCGGCGCCGACCTGGCCGCGGAGATCGAACACCTCATGGGGCGGGCCTGGGACGAGGAGCTGGAGCCGTTCCGGTACGCGGGCGACGGAGCCCCGGTCCGCTGGCTCCACGCGGTGGGCTGAGGCGGCCAGGGCCGGGACCGCGACATCCGGGGCGGTGCGCGACAGGGACGCCCGGGGGACCTGAGAACGCCTGGAGGGCCTGAGGGCGCGCGGTGGGTTGAGGACACGACGAGGCGGGTGGGGATCGAGAACCCCCTTATCTAGGGTCTCCCGTCGTGTGGTGCTCGACAAGGTGCTTCCTCGGGGCTGTGGACGAGCCACGGATCCCGGTGCGGTGGCCCGAGGCCGGGACCGGCGGGGGCGCGGAGCAGGGCCGGGACCGCCTCGAAGGGGCCGCGGTGTGACCGGTCCGGTTCGCCAGTGCCCGGAACCTCAGCGCGGCCCGTCCTCGCCGGGCCAGATGGTGGCCGCGACCAGCACGGCCCCCCAGACACCCAACGGCACCAGCGGCCAGTACGGTACGAGTTCACCCGCCGTCAGGCTCACCACCGCCCACACGGCGGTGAGGACGGCCGCGACGCCCGCCCACCACCGCCACTCGTCGCCCCACTCGCGCACCGGCACGGTCGGGGCAAGGTCCCCGGCGGCGGAACCGTGCTCCCGGCGCGGGTCCGAGGCGGGGCCCGGCTCCGGTCGCGAGCCCTCGGGGCGGGGGAGGTCCGTGGTCAGCGACCACAGCTCCCCGACCAGCACCGAGGACAGGGCCAGGCCCACCCGGCGGTCGTACTCCTCCAGGTCCAGGCGACCCTCCACGAACGCGACGGTGAGGTGGTCGACCGTACGGTCGCGTTCGGCGTCCGAGGCGCGCATCTGGTGCGGAGGCAGACGTCGGTGCCCCACTTCCCACCCCCAGCAAGCGCGGTTGGTGACCACACCATACGCGCCGTGTCGGATGCGGGGAAGGGCGCTGCGGGGCCGGTTCGCGGTTTCCCTCAGGTCTCTCCTGATGTCTGATGTCCGCGCAGGTCAGGACGTTAACCAGCGGATGACGGCGAGGGCCGTCGCGGGGTCGGCGGCGCCCACCAGGCCCGTGTGCTCGTAGCTCCCCCGGTAACCGAACCCGGACCCGTCCAGCCGGGTGACCCGGCCCCCCGCCTCCTCCAGCACGAGTGAGGGCGCGGCCACGTCCCAGTCGCGCACGGGTACGTCCTTGACGAACAGATGCGCCGACCCCTCGGCCACCCTGCACAGCTTCAGCGCTATGCTGCCGCTCTCCAGGTAGCCGCCGTACCCGAAGTGGTCGTAGATCCGCCGGGCGATCCCCCGGGGCTCGGGCGTGTTGTCGGTGAGCACACCCGTCCCGGGTGGCGCCTGCGTGCCCTCGGTCAGGAGCCGGCCGTTCCGCCGGGCGCCCCGGCCCCGGACGGCCGTGTACAGCGTCGCGGTCTCCGGGGCGAACACGGCCGCCACCTCGGGTCGGCCGTCGACCACCAGGGCGGCCTGGGTGACGTAGCCCGGGAACCCGTGGGTGTAGCTGGCGGTCCCGTCGATGGGGTCGATCAACCAGTAGCGCGGCGGCCGTTCCCGGACCAGCGACGCCGGGTCCTCCTCGCTCACCACGGGGACCTCCCGGTCGATCGCCGACAGCCGCTCGGACAGCGCGCGGTGCGCCATGGCATCGGCCCGTGCCTTGAACTGGCTCCCCTCCCAGACACCGCCGAGCGCGTCGGGGTCGGTGCGCCACTCCTTGAGCAGGGCGCCGACCTCCGTGACCGCCGCCGTGGCCGCCTCCGCCATCGGGTGCGCGCCGTTCACCGGGACACCGTCCCGGCCGCCTCGGGAGCGGGGGACAGGCCGTGCGAGGTGAACTCCTCCTCGCTGATGAACTCGTCCGTCCACCGCCGTACCATCGCCACGCCCTCCCGCCACGTGTCGGTCAGC
>NZ_ANBC01000201.1:0-11031 GCF_000341125.1 Nocardiopsis lucentensis DSM 44048
AACGCGGCCGTCGAGGAGAAGCGCGGGTTGATCTCGAAGATCCGGGGCCTGCCCTCGGCGTCCAGGCACAACTGCACGTTGAACGGCCCGTCGGCGCGCAGGGCCGACTGCACGGCCCGGCAGGACTCCGCCACCGCCGGGGCGCGGCGCGTCACCGCGTACCGGGTGACCCCCTGTTTGAGGACCACCTCCTTGGGCACCACCGCCTGCACCCGGCCGTCGCGCCACACCACCACCGACACCGTGAACTCGGGGCCGGTGACGCGCTCCTGGACGATGAGGTCCTCGGCCGCGTACCCGCCCTCGGACACGACCCGGGGCAGGTCCTCACGGGAGCCGATGACCGCCACACCGCGGCTGCCCCGGCCGCTGCGGGGCTTGACGACGGACCCGCCGGGGGCGTCCGCGGCGTCGGACGGCCAGTCCGTCGCCGACCAGGTGCGGGGGACACCGATCCCGGCCGCGTCCAGTCGCCGCATGAGCAGCGCCTTGTCGAGGCAGGTCGCGACGAACTCCGCCCGGGGGAGCAGCACGGCCACTCCGTCGTCGGCGAGCGCCGCGATCGGGACCAGCTCCTCGTCCACGAGGGGGACCACCGCGACCGCCCGCTCCCGTGCGCACAGCTCCCGCATCCGGGGCAGGAAGGCGTCGCTGTCGCCGGGGGGCACCAGGTATCCGCGATCGGCGAGGTACAGGCCGGGTGCGGCGGGGTCGATGTCGGTGGCGACCACCCGGAACCCCGCCTCGCGCAGGTGGAGGATGGTGCCGGGGGTCGGGGCCGAACCCGCCGTCGTCACCACGACCGTCGGCCTCGTCGCTGGTTGCTGGGGCACCGCTGATCCCTCCCGGGGTGTGGGGGCGGTCGGGACGACCGTGCGACGAGCCTAGGGGGCCCGGGCGGAGTTCACCCCGGTCTTGGCCGAATCCGGTTGCGGTGTCAACCGAAAGGGCCCCTCGCGCGTGTATCCCACGCCCCCGGGAGGGAGAGGGGCGGGGGCGGGTGCCCGGCGACGCCGCGCACCCGCCCCCGATCAGGTCGGTCCGTCCTCAGGCGCGCTCGTACACGGGCGCGATGACCGCACGCGCGATGGCGTGCGAGAACAGGTTGAAACCGACGAAGGCGGGGCTGGCCGAGGCGTCCACCTCGAGGCGGGGCACGTCCACGGCGTGGACCGCGAACATGTAGCGGTGCGGTCCGTGCCCGGGCGGCGGCGCGGCGCCGACGTAGCCGTGGCCCCCGGCGTCGTTGCGCACGGTCACGGCCGATTCCGGCAGACCGGAACTGTTCGCGGCGCCCGCCGCCAACTCGGTCACCTCGACCGGGATGTTGCACACCGACCAGTGCCAGAATCCGCTGGCGGTCGGCGCGTCGGGGTCGAAGCAGGTGACGGCGAAGCTCCGCGTCCCCTCGGGGAAACCGCTCCAGGACAGGTGCGGCGAGACGTCCTCGCCGCCCGCACCCATGATCCCGCTGACCTGGGGCTTGGACAGGGTCTTCCCGTCGGCTACGTCGTCACTGGTCAGGGTGAACGTCGGCAGCTCGGGCAGGAAGTCGTAGGGGGAGGGTGGCATGGCCACGATCGGGGTCCTCCTTCGTTCGCGGGAGTGGGTCCGGTACCTGACGGACACGACGTCGTGCCGGTACGTCGGTCCGCGCCGGGTACGGCGTTCCGTCAGGTTCTCTGAACATACGCCTCACGGGGATACTCCGTCGCATCCGGGTACTCGCCGTGTTGGACGGCACCGCCCGGGGGAGACGACATACCGACCGCGCGGTATGGTCGGGGACGACAGCGGACACGAACCAGATTCGGTATCCGATCCACCGACAGGGAGTCGCCATGACCGCTCGCTGGGGCATCACCATCCCCTTGGAGGGGGTCCCCCTCCTGGAACAGAGGTCCGTCATCGAGCAGCTGCCCGACCTCGGCTACACCGACGTCTGGTCGGCCGAGGCCAACGGCGCCGACGCCTTCACACCGCTCGCCCTCGCCAGTGTGTGGGCGCCGAGCCTCCGGCTGGGCACAGCCATCGTTCCCGTGTACACGCGCGGTCCCGCGACCCTGGCGATGAGCGCCGCCGCGATGGCCGCCGCCGCGCCCGGCCGCTTCGCGCTGGGAATCGGCACCTCGTCCAACGTCATCGTGGAGAGGTGGAACTCCATCCCCTTCACGGAGCCCTACAAGCGGATCCGCGACACCCTGCGCTTCCTCCGCGAGGCGCTGACCGGAGCGAAGGTCAAGGCCGAGTACGACACCTTCTCCGTTCAGGGGTTCACCCTCGGGGCGGTGCCCGAACAGGCCCCTCCGCTGTTCGTCGCGGCCCTGCGACCGGGCATGCTGCGGCTGGCGGGACGCGAGGGCGACGGGGCGATCATCAACTGGCTGTCCGCCGAGGACGTGCGCACGGTCGCCCCCCACGTGCGCGGAGCCGCCGAGGACGGACGGGACCGGGAGGTGGTCGCCCGGATCTTCGCGATCCCCGACACCGATCCGGACACGGCCCGGGGCATCGGCCGCTGGGCCATCTCCGCCTACCTCAACGTCCCCGTCTACCGGGCCTTCCACGAATGGCTCGGACGCGAGGAGCTCACCCCCATGTGGAAGGAGTGGGACGAGGGCGACCGCAAGGGCGCGCTGGAGGCCATCCCCGACTCGGTCGTGGACGACCTGATCGTGCACGGCCCCGCGGAGTACTGCCGTGAGCGGATCCGCGCCTACGCCGACGCCGGGGTGACCACCCCCGTCATCGCGCCGCTCGTGCCCGGCGACCCCGTGGCCGCCGTGCGCGCGCTCGCCCCCGTGACCTGACGCCGTCGGGGTCAACGCGACTCCAACGGCCCCAGCAGGCGGCGGGCGCGCAGCACCAGCTCCAGCTCGAACCGGGCCCCCGGGTCACGCAGGCGCGGGCCGAACAGCTCGTCCAACCTGCGTATCCGGTACCGTACGGTCTGCGGGTGCACACGCAGCCGGACCGCCGCCTCGTTGGCGTTGAACCCCGTCTCCAACCACGCCAGCAGAGTGTCGGCCATCCGGTCCCGCTGGGGCGACCGGAGCCGCGCCATCGGAGCCAGTCGCCTTCGCGCCAGCTCCGCCATCAGAGCGGTGTCCCGTGACAGCAGCAGAGTCGACAGGTGATCGGCCCACCGCACGACGCCACCACCGGGCACCACCCCGGAACGGACCAGGTCAGCCAGGTCACGGGCCCGCGAGAGTGAGACGGGCGCCTCCTCCGGCGCCACGCTCGGTCCCAGGGCCGCCGAGCCGCCGCGCAGCGATCGCTCCAGGGTCCGCAGCCGTCCGGGCCCGTCCGGATCGGGTACCAACGCGCACGGCTCGCTCCGCTCCAGGTCCACCAGGACGTCGGACGGCAGTGCGGGGGGCGCGGACTTCTTCCCGGGCAGCAGCACCGCCACCGCCACCCGGTCGGGGACCCGCCACCGCGCCGCCCGGGCCAGCGCCGGCACCGCTCCGCTGTCGCCGCCGACCCCCGCCAGCAACTCCTCCAGCAGCCGTGTCCGTCCGCGCTCGCGCTGGTCGGCGTCGGCCCGGCGTACCTCGGCGTGGCCCTCGGCGGCGGCCGCGGTGACCTCCTCCTGGAAGGCGAACAGCGCCTCGCCCAGGACCACCACGTCCTGGCGGGTGAACGCGTCCGTGACCGCCAGCCGCCGCCACGCGATCGCCACCGCCGTGCGCGTCCCGGTGTGCAGGCGCTCCAGCGTCCGCCCGCCGCGAGCCTCACCGGCTCCGAACGCGCGGAACTCCTCGGTGACGCCGGTGGGCCCGTCGAAGGGGCGGCCGCCCTCGGCCCGGTCGAGGAACGCGTACGCCGCCGACGCGATCAGCCCGCGCCACGCCTCGGCCTCACCGGGATCCAAGGACGGGCCGTGCGCCTCCGCGCGGCGTCGGACCGCCTCGACCGTGCTCCGCGCCAGCCCCGGCACCAGGGGACGCAGCCGAGCGCCCACACCCGGGGGGAACCGGGAGAACGGGTCCGTCGGAGTCTCCTGCCACCGCGGATACGACATGCCACCTCCGGCGCGGACGCACGGCCGAGGCCGGTCGTGGCACGCCCGCGCGTGCTCCGTGCGCCAGAAAGTCCCATCGTTGACGCGGCCCGCCGGGGGCGGCGCACCGCGGTCCCATCCCACCAGAGGGCCGCCGCGCCGACAACCCCGGTCCGCGGCGCACTGTGCGCGGCGCGTGCGTTCCCCCGCCCCCTCGCCGCGCCGTCGCTCGGCGACCGGTGCCACCACGGCTACAGCGGGTGCAGGTGGGCGGCGGCGGAGGCCCGCACCCCCTCCGACACCCGGTCCAGCAGCGGCGACCGCAGGTTCCAGCGCTGCCAGTACAGCCGCACGTCCACCGGGTGGTCGGGCGCGAGCGCGACCAGCCGCCCCGCCTCGATCTGCGCCAGGCACTGCTGTTCGGGCACCACCCCCCACCCGAGCCCGAGCAGGATGGTCTTGGCGAAGTCCGTCGAGGCCGGGATGAAGTGGCACGGCGCGCTCGGCTCGTGTCCGGTCAGGTTCCGCAGGAACTGGTCCTGGAGTTCGTCCTTGCGGTCGAAGTTGACCACCGGGGCGTCCACGAGCCGCTCCACGTCGACCGGGTCGCCCAGGTGCTCGGCGGCGAAGCCCGGAGCGCACACGGCCTGGTAGCGCATGGTCCCCAGGCCCTCGACCGCGCACCCCTGGACCGCCTCCGGGGTCGAGGTGACGGCGGCCATCACCGCCCCGGAGCGCAGCAGCGACGTGGTGTGCTCCTCGTCCTCCCGGTGGACGTCGAACACCGCGCCCAGGTCGGCGGGGAGTTCGGCGAGTGCCTCCAGGAACCACGTGGACAGGCTGTCGGCGTTGACCGCCAGCGGGACGGGGACCCGGTCGGCGCCGCCCTCCCAGGCCTGGAGTTCGGCCAGCACGTCCCCGTCCAGGAGGACCACCTGCCGGGCGTAGCGCAGGACCACGTCGCCCGCCGCGGTGGGCGCCACCGGGTTGGTGCGCTGCACCAGGACCTTGCCCGCGGTCTGCTCCATCGTCCGGATCCGCTGCGAGACGGCCGAGGCGGTCACGTGCAACCGGCGGGCGGCCGCCTCGAAGGTCCCCTCGTCCACCAATGTGGTGAGGGTGCGCAGGTGGTCGAACTGGAAGGGCATCCTTAGCCTTTCTTAAGGGTTCTAAGAAAGTTTAGCTTTACTGCACACTCCGGAGATCCTAACGTTCCGGACGTGAACGAATCCCTGCTCGCGGCGGTGCTCGGCCTGGGAACCGGGCTCGCCCTCATCGTGGCCATCGGCGCCCAGAACGCCTACGTCCTCCGGCTCGGCATCGACGGTCGCCCCCGCACGGTCCTGGCCGTGGTCCTGGTCTGCGCCCTGTCGGACGCCGTCCTCATCACCGCCGGGGTCCTCGGCGTCGGCGCGGTCATCGAAGCGGTGCCGACGGCGCTCGTCGCGGTGCGCGTCCTCGGCGCCGGGTTCCTGGTGGTGTACGGCCTGCTCGCGGCGCTCCGGATCATGCGTCCCGGCGCCCTCACCTCCGACGGGGCACCGCGCTCCCTGCGGCTCGGACCGGCCGTCGTCACCGCCCTCGCCCTGACCTGGCTCAATCCGCACGTGTACCTCGACACGGTGGTCTTCCTCGGCTCCGTCGCCAACCAGCAGGACGGGCAGGCGCGCTGGTGGTGGGTGCGCGGCGCCGTGACCGCCAGCTTCCTGTGGTTCTTCGCCCTGGGCTTCGGGGCCCGGCTCCTGCGCCCGGTGTTCTCCCGGCCGGGCGCGTGGCGGGTCCTGGACGGGGTGATCGCCGTGGTCATGCTCTCCCTGGGCGCCCGCCTGGCCCTCGGCGGCTGACTCCGTCCGCGGACACGCCCTACGTCGAGGGGCGGCCCGGGGCACGCCTCCCGGCGTAGCGGGACGCGCTTCGGAGACGAGGCGCCGGTCGCGGCCCCGCTCCTACGTTGGTCCCATGACCGTTCAGAAGAGGGCCGCCCTCGGCCTGTCGTTCCCCGTACTCGTGCTCCTGGCCCTGCTCTCGGTGCCCCGGGTGGTCCTGCACGACCTGTCCGTCCTCGAGGAGGGCACGTTCGTCAACGGTGTGTTCGTCTTCGTGCCCCCGCTGGTGTGGATCGCCGTGGTCCTGGTCCGGCGGGTGCCCAACCCCCTCGTGACCCTGTTGGCGGTCGGGCTGATCTCGGGTGTCTTCCTCGCCCTCGGACACCAGCTGCTGTGGAACGTCTCGTGGGGCGACGACCCGCCCGCGCTCGGCGGCGACCTCGCGGACCTCGCCCCGGCGGCACAGGCCGTCATCATCCGAGGGTTCGCGGTGGTCAGCAGCCTGGTGACCGGGACGATCGCGGGCGGGCTGTGCGGGCTCGCGGCCCTGGCGCTCCAGCGCGTCACGGGCGTGCGGACGGCCTGACCCGTCCGCACGCCCCGGGGCTCACGCCTACCAGCTGGACTTGGTCACGCCGGGCAGCTCCCCGCGGTGGGCCGCCTCGCGGAACCGGATCCGGGACAGCCCGAACCTGCGCAGGTACCCGCGCGGACGGCCGTCCACCGAGTCCCGGTTGCGTACGCGCGTCGCGCTGGCGTCGCGGGGTTGGCGCTGGAGCTCGCGCACGGCGGCCGCACGCTCCTCCGGGCCCGTCTCCGGGCTCCGGATGATCCGCTTGAGCTCGGCCCGCCGCTCGGCGTACCGGGCCACGACGCGCCCGCGGTGCTCGTTCCGGGCGATCTTGCTCTTCTTGGCCATCTCAGACCCTCTCCCCGCGCGCCCGGATCTGGGCGACCACCCGTTCGATGCCCTGGGCGTCGATGACGCGCATGCCCTTGGCGCTCACCCGCAGTCGGACGTAGCGGTTCTCACTGGGCAGCCAGTACCGCTTGCTCTGGATGTTCGGGTCGAATCGGCGGCGGGTGCGCCGGTGCGAGTGGGAGACGGCGTTCCCGAAGCTCGGGGCGCGGCCCGTCACCTGGCAGACGCGTGACACGGTGTTCCTCTCGGTCGTTCGGTCGGGGTTTCCTGTGCGCGATCAGGATTTCCTGGTCGCTGGAGTGTTGGACGGGTAGGGGAGCAGGGCCATCTCGCGGGCGTTCTTCACCGCGGCGGTGATGAGCCGCTGCTGCTTGGCGGTCACCCGTGTGACCCGACGGCTGCGGATCTTGCCCTTCTCGGAGATGAACCTGCGCAGCAGTTCGACGTCCTTGTAGTCGACGTGGTCGGCGTCGCCGAGCGGGTTGGCGAACCTGCGGGACGGGCCGCGCCCGCCGGCCCGCCGGGGTGTGGCGCTCATGGGGATTCCTTTCTCACAGGGCGTCGGCGAAGGGGTCGTTCCGGAGTGGCCGCCCGGTCTCCTCCTCGGTGATGAGGCACGAGTCGAGCAGCGCGACCAGGCCCTCGGTGTCCAGGTCGACCCCGGTGAAGGCCAGGTGCTGCCCTCGGTCCCCGACGACCGGGTCCCAGTCCAGCCGGGCGGCGAAGCGCCGCGCCTCGGAAACCATCTCCATGGCGGCTCCGGGCAGGGCGTCCAGCCACGGGCCGCCGCTCTCCAGGACCAGGGCGTCGCTGTGGGCGTCCCAGACCAGGAGGGTGTCGGGTCGGCTGGCCAGCCAGATCCGCCCCCGGCTGCGCAACCCGGCCGAGACCAGCCGTTCCAGGGCCTCATGGGTGCGCTCGGGATGCAGTGGCCTCCTGCGGGACCAGGTCACGGTGCTCACCCGGCCGTCCGTGCGCGGGCTGTACCGCGCCCACGCGGGGTTGGTGCGATTGGCGGCGGCCTCGGGGTCGAACCGGCCGTGCGTGAGATCGGCCAGGCCCGCTCCGGGCGTGACGACGGCGGCGGCCGGATTGAGCTGTTCCAGCAGCGAGCGCGCCTCGTCGCGGTGCCGGGTCCCGTGCAGGACCACGGCGGTGGGGTACTCGATCTGGTGCGCCAGGACCTCGGCGACGGTCCGATCGTCCTCCACCGCGATGTCCAAGCCGCGGTCGCGCAGGTCGTCGTGTGTGGCCAGGTCGGGGAGCAGGCGGTCGGCGGCCACCGCGGTCAGGGCGGCGACCAGGTCCAGCTCGCGCTGGGCGGCGATGACCTCGGCGACCGTTCGGGGCTCGACGACGTCCCAGGCCTCCACGACGCACAGGGAGTGCTCACCCTCGGCGGCCAGTCGCAGCAAGAGGGGCACGAGGTCCTCGCGCAGGGTGCACGACGCGCACAGGTGGTCCAGTTCGACCGGGGTACGGTCAAGGGGTCCCCAGCGGTCGCGGGTGACGCGGTGGACGCGCCCCTCACTGATCTCCTCGAGGTCGTGGTGGACCGCCACCGACCTCGGCACCGCCGCGAGCAGCGCGTCCACCGTCCGTCCGCGCGCGGCGCGGTGCAGTCCGGTGACCACGGCCACGCGCATGGGGCTTGTCGGCTCCATCGGGGGTGACCTCCGTTCTTAAAATGGAAACGATAATCATTATCGTAACCTACGTGCGACCGACCCCGGAGCCGACGGGTCGGTGGGCGAGGGGGAGGGGGCGTGCGGGACCGCCACGCCCCGGGCCGTCCCCCGTGGGCGGCCCGGTGGGACGTGGCGGCCGTCTCACCGTCCGGGGCACCCGTGCCCCGCTCGGGTCAGGGCACCGTCCCGCGGTGGGAGTTCAGCGGTTCGGTTCGGCGGAGCTGACGTCGGCCAGCGCCGAGTGTTCGTCGACCGCCTGGGCCAGGTCGCCGATCGAGATGATCCCCACGACGTCCTCGTCGTCCACCACGGGCAGGCGGCGCACCGCCTTGGACCGCATCATGTCCACGGCCTCCGAGACCCGGCACTGCGGCGGAACCGTCGCCACGTGCGCGCTGCAGGTGGCGCCTGCGGTCTGGGTGTCACAGTCCCCGCCGGCCGCCAGGCAGCGCACGACGATGTCGCGGTCGGTGAGGATGCCCATGAGCGAGCCGTCCTCGTGGGTCACGATCACGTCGCCGACGTTCTCGTCCCGCATGATGCGGGACACGGCCCGCAGGGACGTGTCCGGCCCGACCGTGCGCGCGGGGCTCGTCATCAGTTCGGAGATGGTCCTCGGCATGATCCCTCTCCCTTCCTTCGGTGTGCGTCCCGCATTGGACCCCTAGCCGTTCCCGTAGGGGCCAAACCTGGCGGGGCGCGCTTCGGAGCAGGTCGGAGCCTGTGCCGACGCCGGTTTCCCGCCCCTGTCGGGGATCCTCGCCGATGCCGCTACCATCGGCGGCACGAGACGCCGGGCGGTGAGGGGACGGGATGCCGGAAACCGGGAGCACGGGCGGCGCGCGGTCAGGAGGGGTTCCCGCGCGTCGGCCGACGATGGCCGACGTCGCGGCGCGCGTCGGGGTGTCCCGGCAGCTGGTGTCCCTGGTGATGAGCGACCGCCCCGGGCCGAGCGCGGCGACGCGGCAAAGGGTCCTGCGGGCCGCGGAGGAGATCGGGTACTGCGCGGACAAGACGGCCCGACTGCTGCGCCGGGCCCGCAGCCGCCAGGTCGGGGTGCTGTTCACCATGGAGCATCCGCTCGACGTCCACCTCGTCGAGGCCGTCTACCCGGCCGCCGCCGCACTGGACTACGGCGTCGTGCTCAGCGCTCTGCTGTCCACGCGGGATGAGCGCGAGTCCATCGACGACCTGTTGGGTCTGCGCTGTGAGGCCCTCATCCTCATCGGACTCTCCGCCGCGGCCCCCGCCCACCTGGCCACGATCGCGGCGCAGGTCCCCGTGGTGGAGATCGGTCAGCGCACGGGGGTGGAGGGCACCGACAGCGTCCGGACCGCCGACGCCGACGGGGTGCGTCAGGCGGTGGACCACCTGGTCGCGCTGGGGCACCGCGCCATCACGCACGTCGACGGCGCGGACCTGCCCGGCGCGCCGGAACGCAGGCAGGGCTACGCCGAGGCGATGCGCGCCCACGGCCTCGGCCCGTTCGCCGACGTCATCGCGGGCGACTACTCCGAGGAGTCGGGCGCGCGGGCGGCTCGCGCACTCCTGACGCGCGACCGCCTGCCCACCGCCGTGGTCGCGAGCAACGATCGCTGCGCGCTCGGCCTGTTGGAGACGTTCGTCCGCGCGGGCGTCCACGCTCCGCGGGACGTGTCCGTGGTCGGTTACGACGACAGCCGGACCGCTCGCCTGTCCTTCGTCGACCTCACCTCCGTCCGGCAGGACGCGGCGCTGATGGCGCGGATCGCGATGGGGTGCGCGGCCGAGCGGCTGGACGAGGGGCGCACGGACGCCAGGCACGTCGTCCTGGAGCCCACGCTCAGCGTCCGAGGGAGCACCGGGCCGCCGAGGCCGGACGCGCGCTGACCCGGATCCGCCGTCGGGGCGGACCCGCGCGCGGGTGGGTCCGTGCCCCGCCTTCCGGCCGCCGCGAGGGAGATCACACGTCCGAGTGGTTGGGTTCGGTCCCGGAGAGCTGCGACCCTGGATTTAGCACGTGCCAAATCGGTGGTCGGGGTCCTCCCCGACCATGTCGGCCCACACCCCTGGGTTCCCGTTCGCACGCCCACCCCGCGTCCACCGTCGTGAAAGGGGGCACACCCATGCCTCTGGCCCTGCTCGCTCTCGCCGTCGGAGCGTTCGCCATCGGTACCACCGAGTTCGTGATCATGGGTCTGCTGCCCGAAGTCGCCACGGATCTGGACGTCCCGGTCGCGACCGCCGGATACCTGATCTCCGCCTACGCCGGGGGAGTGGTGGTCGGCGCGCCGCTGCTCACGGCCCTGAGCACGCGTGTGCCGCGCAAGGCCGTCCTGCTGATCTTCATGGGGCTCTTCCTGCTCGGCAACGTCGCGACCGTCGTGGCCCCCGGCTTCGGGACGGTGTTCGCCGCCCGGGTCCTGGCGGGCCTTCCGCACGGCGCCTTCTTCGGCGTGGGCGCGCTGGTCGCCGCGCACACCGCCCGCCCCGACCGCAGGGCGACCGCGGTGGCGCGCATGTTCCTCGGTCTGACCGTCGCGAACATCGTGGGCGTCCCCGCGGGCACCTTCCTGGGCCAGCTCCTCGGCTGGCGGGGGGGCTTCCTGG
>NZ_ANBC01000201.1:11037-14823 GCF_000341125.1 Nocardiopsis lucentensis DSM 44048
GCCGCCGTCGCCGCGCTCGCCCTGGTGGGGATCGCGCTCTTCGTGCCCCGGATGCCGGCGTCCGCGTTCGGCGGGGGAGGACTCCGACACGAGCTGTCCGCGCTGGGCGGCCAGCAGGTCCTCCTCGGTCTGACCACCGCGGTCTTCGGGTTCGCCGGGGTGTTCGCGGTCTACAGCTACATCTCGCCGATGATGACCGAGCTGGCCGGGATGGCGCCCGGCGGCGTGCCGTTCGTCCTGGCGCTCTTCGGCACCGGGATGACGATCGGCTCGCTGGTCATCGGCCCGCTGGCCGACCGGGCCCTGCGTCCGACGATCCACGGCGCCCTCGTCTGCCTGGCGGTCGTGCTGGCCCTCTTCGTCTTCGCGGTGCACCACCCCTGGACCGCCGCGATCGCCGTCCTGGCCCTCGGCGCGACCGGGTCCGCCGTGGTGACGCCGCTCCAGGTGCTCGTGATGAACAAGGCCGCCGCGGCGCCCTCGCTGGCCTCGGCCTCCAACCACTCGGCCTTCAACCTCGCCAACGCCGGGGGCGCCTGGTTGGGCGGGGTGGGGATCAGCATGGGGCTGGGGTACACGTCGCCCGCCGTGATCGGCGTGGTCCTGGCCCTCGTCGGGCTCGGTGTCGCACTGTTCTCCGCCTCGCTGGACCGTTCCGGCCCCCGGGCGGGCGGGCGCCCGGAGGGGGCGCGGGAGGCGGAATCCAGCCTCCAGACCGCACAATAATTCCGTAATATGGAATTCAATATCTGCATTATGGATACCCCGGTGTGAGCTCCGCTATCGCCACCCGATACACAGGTCACATGAGGATCCGCATCTCCTGGGCCGGCGGCTCGGTGACCGCCACGCTCGACAGCACCCCGACCTCCGAAGCCCTCTGGGACGCCCTGCCCATCGAGTCGTCGGTCAACACGTGGGGCGACGAGGTGTACTTCGCCGTCCCCGTGGAGGCCGGGCGCGAGGACGACGCGACCGACGCCGTCGATCCCGGCACCGTCTGCTACTGGCTGGCCGGATCGGCGCTCGCCCTGCCCTTCGGCCCCACGCCGATCTCCGTCGGGCCGGAGAGCAGGCTCGCCAGCGCGGCCAACGTGCTCGGCCGGATCGACGGCGACCACCGCGCTCTCGCCGAGGTCGGCGACGGCGACACCGTCAGGGTCGAGCGCGACGGGTGAGGGCCCGCGCGTCGGTCCGGGGGCGAGGTCGCACACGCCCCCGGGCCGACGGGCGACTCCGTCGGGAAGCCTTGCGGTGTAGGCGGTCCGGCTTGCGTGGCGGGTTCCGGGAGCACGAGAATGCGAGGCCGGAACACCACCACGACCCTGGCGAGAGGCGCCCATGACGGACACTCCCCCCATCGACACGACCGTGGCCCATTCGGCGCGGGTGTGGAACTACTGGTTGGGCGGAAAGGACAACTACCCGGTCGACCGCGAACTCGGCGAGCAGATCGAACGGGCCTTCCCCGAGATCGTCGAGATCGCCCGCGCCGAACGGGCCTTCCTCGTCCGGGTCGTCACCCACCTGGCGCGGGAGCACGGGGTCCGGCAGTTCCTGGACATCGGCACCGGGTTGCCCACCGTGAACAACACGCATGAGGTCGCCCAGTCCGTCGCGCCGGACGCCCGGGTGGTCTACGTCGACAACGACCCCATGGTGCTCGCCCACGCGCGTGCCCTGCTCACCGGCGTCACCTCCGGAACCACCCATTACATCGACGCCGACCTGCGCGAGCCCGAGGCGCTCCTGGGCCAGGTGCGCCAACACCTGGACTTCGGTCGGCCGATCGCGCTGACCTGCCTGGGCACCCTCGGCCACCAGCCGGTCGAGGAGCGCACCCACGAGATCGTGCGCACCTACCAGGAGGCGCTTCCCTCCGGCAGCTTCTTCGCCATGTGCGACAGCACGAACACCGGCGAGGCGATCGTGGCGGCCACCGCGGCGTGGAACGAGGGTGCGGCCATCCCCTACCACCTGCGCGGCGTCAAGGAGATCGAGGCCTTCTTCGACGGTCTGGAGCTCCTGGAACCGGGGGTGTGCTCGATCCCGTTCTGGCGCCCGGACCCGGCCGAGGTCGGTGAGGTGCGCGAGATCGCCCAGTTCGGCGGAGTGGGCCGCAAGCCCTGACCCGAGGACTCGGCGGCGGCCGTGACCCCGCCGCCCGAACGGGCCCCGCCCCAGCGGATCTTTGCGGGATATTGCCATCCACTGGGGCTCATTCACACGCGCGGTACACATCGGGTTGAGAGCATCCTCAGGAGTCGTCCGTGGCGCCACGGCACCAGCGTGACCAGGGGGATCGCAATGAGTACGCACCGCACGCCGCTCCCGAGGGGGCTCCGATGAAGCCGCCCAGCAATCGCACCGGAACCGTCGCACCGAGCATCCCGGAGCAGGCCAGGGGTATCCGGCCCAGGGATGCCGAGATCGGCCCGGAACCGGTCGACATCACATTGACCGTCAACGGGACCACGCACGGGGTTCGCGTCGAACCCAGGGTGAGCCTGCTCGACGCCCTGCGCGAGCGCCTCGATGTCACCGGCCCCAAGAAGGGCTGCAACCAGGGGGCCTGTGGCGCCTGTACCGTCTGGGTCGACGGACGCCGCGTGGTCGCCTGCCTGACCCTGGCCGTCTCCTGCGAGGGGCGCGAGATCACCACCGTCGAGGGGCTGGCCGAGGAGGACCGCCTCCACCCGATGCAGCGGGCCTTCGTCGACAACGACGCCTTCCAGTGCGGATACTGCACACCAGGCCAGCTGATGTCGGCCGTCGCCCTCATCGAGGAGGGGCACGCCTCCGACGACGCGGAGATCGCCGAGTGGATGAGCGGCAACATCTGCCGCTGCGCCGCCTACCCGAACATCCGTTCCGCGATCCGGCAGGTGCGCGACGCGGACGAGGTCACGCGGGAAGGGGGTCGGTGATGCGCTCCTTCGCCTACAAGCGCGTGTCCGACGTGGCCACGGCCATCGCCGAGGTCGGCGGCGACCCCGGCAGCGAGTTCCTCGCGGGCGGAACCACCGAGGTCGACATGCTCCGGATCCGGGTCGCCCGACCCCGCCGCGTGGTCGACATCAACGACCTGCCCATCGCCGCGATCGAGGACCTCCCCGACGGCGGGCTGCGCCTCGGCGGTCTGGCCAGGATGAGTGACGTGGCCGCGCACCCCGCGGTGCGTGAACGCTACCCGGTCATCGCCGAGGCCCTGGAGAAGGGCGCCTCCGCGCAGCTGCGCAACATGGCCACCATGGGCGGCAACCTCATGCAGAAGGTGCGCTGCTCCTACTTCCGGGACGTGGACCAGGCGTGCAACAAACGTGAACCCGGTAGCGGATGCGCGGCCATGAACGGGTTCAACCGCACCCACGCGGTCCTGGGCACCAGCGAGCACTGCATCGCCACACACCCGTCCGACGTCGCGGTGGCCTTGACCACGCTCGACGCGATCGTCCACCTCCGGGGCCCCGACGGCTCGCGGACCGTCGCCTTCGACGACTTCTTCCCGTTGCCGGGGAACACGCCCGATCGCGAACACCCGATCGCCCACGGCGAGCTGATCACCGCCATCGAGGTACCCGCGAACCCCGCGGCTCGCACCTCCCACTACCTGAAGGTGCGCGACCGCCAATCCTACGAGTTCGCCCTCGCCTCGGCCGCGGTGGTCCTGCGGATCGAGCGAGGGATCATCGCCGAGGTCCGTATCGGACTGGGTGGGGTCGCCACCAAGCCGTGGCGGGCACGGCACGCCGAGGCCATCCTCACCGGAGCCCCGGCACGGCGGGG
>NZ_ANBC01000202.1 GCF_000341125.1 Nocardiopsis lucentensis DSM 44048
GTTCGAGGACGCGGCCGTGGCGGAGCTGGCCGACGCCGTACCCCGGAGCATGAACTCCTTCAAGATCACACTCGCCCAGCGGACCATGGTGCGTGCCCTGGAGACGGTGGAGTCAAAGCGAGGACGGGGAGGGAACGCATGAGCACCGGATCACAGATCGGCCGGGCCGTCGACCGGGTCGACGGCCACGCCAAGGTCACCGGCGCCGCCCGCTACTCCGCCGAGCAGCGCCCGCCGGGCACCACCCACGCGGTCCTGGTCGTCTCGGAGATCGCCCACGGCCGCGTCACCGACATCGACACCTCCGAGGCCCTGGCCGTCGACGGTGTCCTGGCCGTGCTCACCCATCACAACCTGCCGCGTGTGGCGGGCGAGCCGC
>NZ_ANBC01000203.1 GCF_000341125.1 Nocardiopsis lucentensis DSM 44048
CGATGCAGGACGAACGGGTGCACTACGCGGGTCAGCCCGTGGCGATGGTCGTCGCCGACACGCTGGAGAGGGCCGAGCACGCCGCCGAGCTGGTCGGGGTCACCTACGCGCTGGAATCGGCGGTCACCACGATCGAGCAGGGGCGCGACGACGCCTACGAACCCGAACGCGTCTTCGCCGGCCTCGCCCCCGGGCGGGTCGAGCGCGGCGACGTCGAGGCCGGGCTGCGCGAGGCCGACGTGGTCATGGAGCGCACCTGCCACCTCGCGGCCAACCACCACAACCCGATCGAGACCCACGCCGCCACCGCGGTGTGGGAGGACGCCCGGCTGACCCTGTACGACACCACGCAGGGCCCCACGGCGACCCGGCTCAGCGTCGCCGAACTGCTGGGGATCCCGCCGTCGGACGTCCGGGTGGTCAGCGAGTTCGTCGGCGGGAGCTTCGGCTCCAAGGCGATGATCCACGCACACCCCACCCTCGCGGCGATGGCCGCCCAGCACGTGCGGGCGCCGGTCACGCTGTCGCTGAACCGGGAACAGATGTTCACCGGGGCCGGACACCGGGAGGAGCAGGAGCACACCCTGACCCTGGGGGCGCGCGAGGACGGGACGCTGACCGCGATCCGTCACCACAAGATCTCGCCGACCTCGCCCTTCGACGACTGGGCCGAGCCGTCGATCGGCCCGACGGCGCAGTTGTACGCCTGCCCGAACTACGAGGGTGTCTTCCGTCTGGCCAGGGCGAACACCATGACGCCGACGTTCATGCGCGCCCCCGGTGAGGGGTCGGGTGTCTTCGCACTGGAGACGGCCATGGACGAGCTCGCCTACGAGCTCGGCGTCGACCCGATCGAGCTGCGGCTGCGCAACCACGCCGACACCGACCCGGGGACGGGTAATCCGTGGTCGAGCAAGGGGCTGCGGGAGTGCTACGAGCGCGGCGCGGAACTGTTCGGCTGGAGGCTGCGCGACCCCATCCCCGGTTCACGCCGGGACGGGAACTGGCTCGTGGGTACGGGCATGGCCAGCGCGATCTACCCCGTCTACACGCCCATGAGCCCTCAGCGGGCCCGCGCGCGCGTGTACGCCGACGGGAGGGCGGTCATCGAGACCGGCTCCTCCGACTTCGGCACCGGCGTGGGCACGATCATGGCCCAGGTCGCGGCGCAGGCCCTGGGGGTGGAGACTGAGGCGGTCGCCGTCCACTACGGGGACACCGAGCTGCCCAACACGGTGGCCGCCGTCGGTTCGGCCGGGTCCGGTGCGGTCAGCGCCGCGGTGCACACCGCCGCGACGGCGCTGCGGGATCAGCTCGTCGGACAGGCGCTCGCCGATCCGGAGTCCCCGCTGCACGGTGCCGACCCGGCCGGGGTCGCGGTGGCCGAGGGGCGCATGTTCCTGCGTGAGACCCCGGAGACCGGGGAGACCTACTCCGACCTGCTGCGGCGGCACATGATGTTCGACGCCGACGCGCTCGGCGCGTGGGAGCCGCCCGCGCAGGACACCGGCTACGGCATGGCCACCTTCGGCGCCCAGTTCGCCGAGGTGGGGGTCGACCCGGACCTCGGCCTGGTCCGGGTGCGCCGGTTGACGGGGGTGTTCGCGCCCGGACGGGTGCTCAACCGCAAGACCGCGCGGAGCCAGCTCATGGGCGGCATGCTCTGGGGGGTGGGGCAGGCGCTCCTGGAGGCCACCCACATGGAGCCCCAGCAGGGCCGGTGGGCCAACGCGAGCCTGGCCGAGTACCTGCTGCCGGTCAACGCGGACGCGCCGGACGTCGAGGTGGAGATGATCGAGGTCGAGGACCGGGTCGTCAACCCGCTCGGTGTCAAGGGCGTCGGTGAGGTGGGCCAGGTGGGCGTCGCCCCGGCGATCGCCAACGCGGTGTTCCACGCGACGGGGCGCCGCTTCCACGACCTGCCGATCACCATCGAGTCGGTGCTGGCGTAGCCGTGACCCGAGGGTCGGCCGGGGCGGGGCGCGCAGCCCCGCCCCGGCCGCCGTCGCGGTCCGGCGGCCGGGTCAGCCCTCCCCGACCACGAGGACGAGCTTGCCCGTCACGCGCCCGGTCTCACCGGACTCGTGCGCCTTGGCCGCCTCGGCGAGCGGGAAGGAGGCTTCGACGTGGGCCCGCAGGGCGTCCTTCTCCACCAGGTCCGCGATCGCGCCCATCCCGGCGTGGTCGGCCTCGACCAGGAGGGTCTCGACCCGCACACCCAGCCGCGCGGCCTTCTCCGCCTCCTGCGGTGACCCGCCCGGAAGGATCGACACGAGGGTCCCGCCGGGCCGCAGCACGTCCAGGGAGCGGGCCCGGGTGTCCCCGGACAGCGGGTCCAGGACCACGTCGATGTCGCCGGTCGCCTCCGTGAAGTCGACGGACCGGTAGTCGATCACCTCATCGACCCCGATTCCCCGCAGGAAGTCGTGCTTGGGCGCGCTCGCGGTGCCGATGACGTGGGCGCCACGGGCCTTGGCGATCTGTACCGCGAGGTGGCCGACGCCTCCGGCCGCCGCGTGGACGAGCACCCGCTGCCCGGAGGCGACCCCGGCGGTGTCGACGAGCGCCTGATGGGCGGTGAGGGCCGCGAGGGGGAGGGCGCCCGCCTGCACGTGGTCGATCCCCGCGGGCTTGCGGGCGAAGGCGCGGGCGGGCCCGGTCACGTACTCCGCGTGGGAGCCGACCCCGTGGGGGTAGGGAAGCATGCCGAAGACCTCGTCACCGGGCTTGAAGAGGGTGACGCCGAAGCCGACCTCCTCGACCACGCCGGAGACGTCCCACCCCAGGACGAGTGGGAGCCGGTTGAGGAACAGGCTGTTCGCGCGGTGCTTCCAGTCGGTGGGGTTGACCCCGGCGGCGCGGACGGAGACCAGGATCTCGCTGGGACCGGGGGAGGGTCGCGGGATCCGGACCTCGGTGAGGACGTCCGGGGAACCGTAGGCGTCCTGGCTGATCGCCCGCATGGTCGGGGCGTCGGGAGCGGTGTCGTTCGTCGTCGTCATGCGTCCATCCTGGCCGCCGCCGACCAAGGGGTGCCATGGCATGATTGCCATCTTTGGATATGATCCTGCCATGACCGGAACCCATCGTGTCGCCGTCCTGGCCCTGGAGGGCGTCTACCCGTTCGAACTGGGGATCCCGAGCCGCGTCCTCGGCGCCGCCCCCGGCCGGTACGAGGTCGTGACCTGCTCGGTCGACGGCCGTCCGGTGCGCGGCAACGCCGACTTCTCGATCGCCGTCGAGCACGGGGCGCAGGTCCTGGCCTCGGCCGACACCGTGGTGGTCCCGTCGGTCGACATGGCTCACGTCACCCGCGAACCCTCCCCGGCGGTCAGGGAGGCGCTGGGGACTGTGGCGCCCGGGACGCGTCTCGTCTCGCTCTGCACCGGTGCGTTCGTCCTGGCGGGAGCGGGCCTGCTCGACGGCCGGCCGGCCACCACCCCCTGGCGGCTCGCCGACGTGTTCCGTTCCTGGTACCCGGCGGTGGACCTGGACGCGGACGTGTTGTTCGTCGACGACGGTGACGTGCTGACCTCGGCGGGCGCCGCCGCGGGGGTCGACCTGTGCCTGCACCTGGTGCGCCGGGACCACGGCAGCGAGGTCGCCAACCGCGCCGCACGGACCTGCGTGGTCCCCCCGTGGCGGGACGGTGGCCAGGCCCAGTACATCGAGCAGCCGATG
>NZ_ANBC01000204.1 GCF_000341125.1 Nocardiopsis lucentensis DSM 44048
ACCCTCGCGGAGCTGGCCGACCACGCCCGCATGAGCCTGCGGACGTTCGTCCGCCGCTTCAACGAGGAGGTGGGGGTGAGCCCGGGGCGCTGGCTGATCCAGCAGCGCGTCCTCCGGGCCCGGCACCTGCTGGAGTCCACGGATCTGCCGGTGGACGAGATCGCCGGGCTGGTGGGCTTCGCCACGGGGACCTCGCTCCGCCAGCACCTGCGCGCCGCGATCGGCGTGACGCCCCTCGCCTACCGGCGGACGTTTCGGGGTTCGCTGGCCGACGCCTCCTGAACCCGACCCGTCGTCCCGGTCAGCTCGTCCGCTCGGGGGTACCCCGTTCTCCGTGCCGAGGCCCTGCGGGTCGGCGGCGGCGGACAGCC
>NZ_ANBC01000205.1 GCF_000341125.1 Nocardiopsis lucentensis DSM 44048
CTGGGCGAGCAGGGAGGCGTACAGCGCGCGCAGGCGTCGTTGGACCTGCACTGAGGACGTGCCGAACTGCCGGATCTCGTCGGTCCCCGCCGCGACGTAGTCCTCCCAGCCGCGGGACCACGCCTGGACGACGGTGGCGTCGGGGTCGCCCGCGAGCGCGACCCGCTCCGCCTCGATCCGGGGGGACAGCCTCGCCAGGATGTCCTCGATCTGGTCGAGCGCCTGGACGGCTCTGGTCGGGTCGTTGACCGCGGGGGACAGGGCCTTGAGCGCGATGTCGGCCATGGACCTGATCGCGCCGAAGGACCCGCTGTGGGGGGAGTAGGTGTCGCCGAACGCCAGGGCCCTGAGCAGCCGGGCGTTCTGGGCCGGCGACGTGGGCGCGCTCGTCCTGAACAGGATCCCGCCGTACTGCACCGCCGTGCCGGCCATGGGGACGAGTTCGATCCGCATGTCCCAGTCGGCCTCGATGTCGAGGAGCCGCCGGGTGTGCACCGCCAACAGGGTGTCCCCGTGCCTGAGCGCCCTCGTCCTGCGGACGACGTGGCCCTCCGGCAGGTGCCGCCCGGACACGGTCGCCGCCTCGGTGTGGAACGGGGCGGGGTCGAACCCCATTCCCCTGTAGCCGTCCGCTGCGAGGCGTCGGAGGAGGATCGCGGGACTCAGCTGCTGGCAGACCCGGACGACGACGGCGACGAGCATGATTCCGCACCCGACCGTGGCGATCACGGCGACGGAGGTGGCCGCCCACGGTTTGCGGTCGTGCACTCCCGTCGCGATGCCCACGGCGACGATCAGGGAGTAGATGAACGTCCCGACGAACAGCCCCAGCCCCCACCGGATGACGGTGTCCTGCCTGAACACCGGGACGATGCGGATCGACAGCGAGGTGGTGCTGAAGCTCATCGCGGCGGTCAGCGCGGTGAAGACGAGACCGGACAGGGTCATCATCGCGCCGGAGATCGTGCCCAGGATGCCCGCGATGGTCCCCGTGTCGAGGTCGGGGTAGGGGCGCTGCGCCCGGGCGAGCGCACGGTCGAACCACGGGACGAGGAGGCCGACCGCGATCGCGGTCAGGAACAGGCGGAACGGCACGCCCCACATCGACCTGCCGCGCAGGTGGGACCGGAGGCGGGACCACGCACGGCGTTCGGCCCGGCTCTCACGGCGGCGCCCGGCACGGCGCCGGGACGCGGGAGTGTCGGGACCGCTCACGTCGCGCTCCGGTGCCTTCCGGTCATCGGCCCGCCCGCGGACGGGACCGCGCGGACGCGGATGTCCTTCGTCGGTGGTCGGTGACTCCGGGCGCCGTGGTCGGCGCGACCCACGGGGACGTTCGTCCCGGGCACGTGACCGGTGTCCCTCCCGCGCGGGAGGCGGTGGCGCGACGCCCGGCGGCCGCGCTCGGGGGTCGTCTCGTCCGGCATGGGCCCTTCGCCGCTCGGTTCCCCCGATCATCGCGGACGCCCGCGACCGGGCACGGAACCCCGATGACCGGGATGCGGAGAACAGTGGTGCTCCCCTTGGGACCGTCTTGGCGAAGCCGTGCGCCAGCCCGCCGCGGGAGCGCGGAGCGCGTGGGAACACGGCGTTGTGGTTTGTCGGGATATTCCGAGAATCTGCCGTGTGCGTGGGGGCGGCTGGTCGGGGCTGGACCCTCGGTCGTGGAACGGTCGCACGGTCAGCTTGGCTGATCGCTGTTGCCGGGATCGACGTCGCATCCGATGGTCCCGTGTGCCCGGAGTCCTGCTCCGGGTGCACGGGATCTGTAGGTTTCGAGAGTGACTGCTGGCGCCGCCTGTCGACCACGGACCGGGAGCGCGGCAGGCTCTTCGCTCCGCCGTCGGAGGCCGAGGAACGCAACCCCGGACACAACGAGAACGGGCTCCCGAAGGAGCCCGTTTCGAGGGTGATGCTGGTGGGCGATACAGGATTCGAACCTGTGACCTCTACCGTGTCAAGGTAGCGCTCTAACCAACTGAGCTAACCGCCCGTGTGAAGCATGGGAGGTGGAGACGGGATTTGAACCCGTGTAGACGGCTTTGCAGGCCGCTGCCTCGCCTCTCGGCCACTCCACCGAGACACGCGGGGCGCGAAGCCCCGCGTCTCCTCCGAGCGGACGACGGGATTCGAACCCGCGACCCTCACCTTGGCAAGGTGATGCTCTACCAGCTGAGCCACGTCCGCGCGGCGCTCGGCCCGGGCCCCGTTTCCGTGGCCCCCGCCGTGCTGCTGGTAAGAACTCTAGCGGAAAGTCGGCAGACGGCAAATCGGCCCAGCGCGCGACCGGTGCGCGTCCCCTCGTTCGGGGCCCGAGCCACGGCGTGAGCGGCGCTTAACGTCCGCGTCATACCGAGGGGTGAACAATGGAGAGCACCTGCGCGAACGACGGGGGAGGCGGCATGGACGGGACCGGGGGCGTCCCCACGACGGGAGACCCGGGACACGGCGCACAGCGGTCGTGGCGGGAGGCCCGTGAGGCGGCGCGCCGCCTCGGCCTCGAACTCGCCCCTCCCCCGCGCGAGATCCCCCTGGAGGACGCCCTGGACGCCGTCCTCGGCGACGACGTGCGCGCCCTGGTCGGCCTGCCCGCCTACGACGCCTCGGCCATGGACGGCTACGCGGTGGCGGGGGAGGGGCCGTGGCGGTTGGCGGGCAGGCGGTTGGCCGGAGCGCCGACGCCGCGCGAGGGGCTGCGTCCGGGTGAGGCCGTCGAGATCGCCACCGGCGCCCACGTGCCCAAGGGCGCCGAGGCGGTCCTGCCCTACGAGGGGGCGACGGTCGGGGAGGGGCGGGTCGCGGGCGACGTCACCCCGGGGCGGCACGTGCGCTGGTCGGGCGAGGAGATCGCGCCGGGAGAGACTGTTCTCACACGGGGAACCGTGGTCACCCCGGCCGCGCTCGGCCTGGCCGCCAGCCTCGGCCACGAGACCCTGCCCGTCCGCCGGCCCCGGGTGACCGTGATCGTCACCGGCGACGAGGTCGCCGACTCCGGGCTGCCGGGGGAGGGCACCGTGCGCGACGCCATCGGCCCGGTCCTGCCGGGGGTCGCGCGGTGGGCGGGGGCGCGGGTCACGCGCGTGCTCCGCCTGGGCGACGACCGGGGGACCCTGCGCGGGGCCCTCACCGGGACGGGCGCCGACGTGGTCGCCGTGTGCGGCTCGTCGTCGAAGGGTCCCGCCGACCATTTCCGCGCGGTCCTGACCGACCTCGGCGCCGATGTCGCCGTGGACGGCGTCGCCTGCCGGCCGGGCCACCCGCAGGGGCTCGCGCACGCCGACGGCACCGCGTTCGTGGGCCTGCCGGGCAACCCCGGCGCCGCCCTCGTCGCGGCGCTCACACTTTTGGTCCCCCTGGTCACCGCCATGGCGGGGCGGCCGGACCCGAGCCTGGACACCGCGTCGGTGCCGCTGGAGGGCGACGTGCGCCCGCACCCCTACGACACCCGTCTCGTCCCCGTGCGCGTGTCCGGAGGGTGTGCCCGTCCCGTGGGCCACGACCGCCCGGGCAGCCTGCGCGGAGCCGCCAACGCCGACGCCTACGCCGTGGTGCCGCCCGGCTGGGACGGCTCCGACGTGGAACTCGTCCGCCTGCCCTGACCGGTCACGGGCACCACCGGCCCCGGACGGGCGTCGGCCCCGAGGGGGACTCCCCGGGGCCGACGCCCGTCCGGCCAGGGCCTGTTCCTGGAACGGTCACCCGCAGGGGTGTCGTTCGGGTGCCGCCAGGGTGCTGCACGACGAGGCGATCCGCGAGCGAGGAACGAGCGTCAGGCGTGGCCGAGGATGAGGCATCCCTGGCCGTTGGGGCGCCCGAACACGGTTCGAAGCGCAGCGGAGGACCCAAGAAACACGGCCTATCCGCGCGACCGCTCCCGCGGCCGCGCGGCCGACGCGCCGTCCCCGTCCCGCTGGCCCTCCGCGGCCGGAGCGGTCTCCTTCCGCAGCAGCACCCACGCCTGGACTGCGGCGGCCAGCACGATCAGCGCGGCGATGACGCTCGTCACGTGCATTCCGCCGGTGAACGCGGTCCGCGCCGCGTCCAGCAGGTCGGCACCGGCCGTCCCACCCAGGTCGGCCGCGGCGTTGGCGGCCCCGCCCAGGGTCTCCCGCGCCCGCTCCATGGCGGGCGCGGGAACGTCCTCGACCCCGGCCAGCCCGGACTGGTAGAAACCGGTCAGCACGCTGCCCAGCACCGCGACGCCGAGTGCGCCGCCCAGCTCGTAGGCGGTCTCGGAGATCGCCGAGGCCGCACCGGCGCGCCGCGGCGGGGCGGCCGACATGATCGCCCCGTTGGTCAGGGTCTCGGCGAAACCGGCGCCGGTGGCGATCAGGCCGAAGCCCACGGCCACGACCGCCACACCGGTGGCGGTGTCGTTCGCGGAGGCGAACACGAGCACCGCGAACCCCGCCGCGGTCACCACGAGGGCCGAGCCGATCACCGTCGCCAGGCTGAGCCGACGGGCGGCCCGCACGGCGACGAAGCTCGCCAGCACCGACAGCACCAGCCCCGGCAGCAGCACGTACCCCGCGCGCATCGGCGACACCCCCAGCACCAACTGGAGGTACTGCGTGAGGAAGAACAGGGACGCGACCAGTGAGAACACGATCATCAGGTTCGTGACGACCGCGACGCTGAAGACCCGCGACCGGAACAGGTCCACGTCGATGAGCGGATCCTCCAGGACCAGCTGTCGCCGGACGAACACGGCGCCCAGGGCCAGGCCGACCACCAGGCTCGCGGCGGGGCCC
>NZ_ANBC01000206.1 GCF_000341125.1 Nocardiopsis lucentensis DSM 44048
GTGGCGAGCTTCTTGATCCCGTACACGGCGGGCAGCATCGTCGCCATCGACAGCACCACGCTGGGCAGGTCCATCCGTCCCGGTCGCGGATCGCGCGACTCGCGGACCAGGAGCGGGACGAACACCAGGATCAGCGCCATCACCGGCAGGTTGATCAGGAAGACCGAACCCCAGGAGAAGTGCTCCAGCAGCCATCCGCCCAGGATCGGGCCGAGCGCGGCTCCGGCGGAGAAGCCCGACGCCCAGATGGCGATGGCCAGCAGCCGTTGGCGGGCGTCGAGGAAGGTGTTGCGCAGCAGGGACAGGGTCGAGGGCATCAGCGACGCGCCCGCCACGCCCAGCAGGGCACGGGCCACGACGAGCACCTCGGGGGTGGGCGCGAACGCGGCCAGCAGGGACGCGCCGCCGAAGGCCGCGGAGCCGACCATCAGCAGTCGGCGGCGGCCGACGCGGTCGCCCAGGGACCCCATGGTGATCAGCAGTCCGGCCAGGATGAAGCCGTAGATGTCGATGATCCACAGCAGCTGGCCCGCGCTGGGCCGCAGCTCCTCGCTCAGCTGGGGAACCGCGAACCCGAGCACGGTCATGTCGACGGAGATCAGGACGACGGGCAGGACCAGAACGGCGAGCGCGGCCCACTCACGCGGACCCGCGAGCGCGGGGGCGGCCCCTCGGGGGCCGAGCGTGGGGATCAGGCCGCGGCCGGCCTTGCCGAAACTCATCTTTCCTCGTTACGTCTCGATAGTGGCGCGCCGCACGGATCGGAGGCGCGGTGCCGCCGGACGGGAACAGGGGTTCCGGATCGGCGGGGGAGGGTGATCGACCGGAGACACACTCCGGGATTCTTGAACCGTCCAGACGGTACAGTACCGTCCAGCCGGTACAGTGTCAATCGTGAACGCATCGAACACCCGTGACCGCATCCTCGACGCCCTCCAGGACATCCTCATCAACGAGGGCTACACCGCAGTGACCCTGGAGGCGGTCGCGCGTGCGGCATCGGTCTCCAAGGGCGGTCTGCTGTACCACTTCCCCTCCAAGGCCGCCCTGCTCACGGGTCTGATCGACCGCCTCAGCGCGCTCGCCGAGGAGGAGTTCCGCGAGGCCCGTGAGGGCGGCGAGGGCGTGGTCCGCGTGTTCCTGCGCACCTCGCTCCCGCAGAGTCCGGAGGAGCGCGAGCTCTACTGGGCCGTCATCGCCGCGCTGCGCGGCCAGGAGGATCTGTCCGAGGAGGCCGTCGGTCTGGTCCAGAACCTCTTCACGCGGTGGGGCGAACTCCTGCACGAGGAGCTCACCGACCCGGTGCTGGCCGAGATCATCCTGCGCGCGGGCGACGGCCTGTACATGGCCGCGATCGCCGGGCTGCCCCAGCCCGACCCGGCGCTGCGCCAGCAGATGTTCGACCGCCTGGTCGAGGCCTCCGACAGGGTGCGCCGCCCCCGCTGAGCCGGAGCGAGGGCGTGTGTCCGGTGCCACGGTCCGGGAAGGATCACCGACACGGAGCGACTCCCGGCCCGTCCCGGCCGTGCGGCGCGGCCGTGCCGAAAGGGTGTGGGGGAGGTGACCGTGTGGTGCTGTTCACACGACCCCGATCGTGGTTTACTTGCCAGTAACTTCGTAGCCGCAACCGGGCCCCGCGGTCGTCGGGTGCCCGCCCACCTGGCGAGGTGAAGTGTGCACTACCTCAGTGAGTGGGGCACGCCAGGTCGACCCGGCCGCCGTGCTTCGCGAGACTGGTCCCGCCTCGCCGGAGCGTCCACGGGGTGAGAACACGCAGACGGGAAGGCGGGGAGCCGATGCACAGGCTCACCAACCAGGTACGGCCGTACGCCTGGGGTGCGCGAACCGCGATTCCGCGGCTCCTGGGCACCGAGCCGGACGGCACACCCCAGGCCGAACTGTGGTTGGGCGCCCACCACGGCGCACCCAGTACCGCGCACTGTGACGAAGGCCCCAGGCCCCTGCCCCGCCTCATCGCCGACGACCCCCACCGCGTGCTCGGGCGCAGGACCACGGAACGCTTCGGCGCCCGCCTGCCCTTCCTCCTGAAGTTCCTGGCCGCCGAGGCGCCCCTGTCCCTCCAGGTGCACCCGGACGCCGAGCGCGCGCGGTCGGGCTTCGACGCCGAGGAGCGCGCGGGCATCCCCGTCGACGCGCCGCACCGCAACTACCGCGACCCCCACCACAAACCCGAGCTCCTCCTGGCCCTGGAACCCTTCGAGGCACTGTGCGGCTTCCGCGAACCCGCCGCCGCCCGCGCCGACCTGGAGGGACTGGACTGCGCTCTGGCCCGACTGCTGCGCGACGACCTCGCCGCCCCCGACACCCACGACGCCCTGCGCTCCGCCCTCACCCGCCTGCTCACGCTGTCCGCGGCGGGCCGGGAGCGGCTGATCGGCGAGTTCGTCGCCGAGTGGTCGGCCTCCGGCGGCCGCGGCGCGCACGCGCGGGTCATCACCGAGTTGGCCGACCGCTACCCGGGCGACCCCGGGGCGGTGGCCGCCCTGCTGCTCAACCGGGTCACCCTCTGGCCCGGACAGGCGCTCTTCCTGCCCGCCGGGAACATGCACGCCTACCTGCGGGGTACGGCCGTGGAGGTCATGGCCAGCTCCGACAACGTGCTGCGGGCCGGGCTGACGTGCAAGCACGTGGACGCCCCCGAGCTGTTGGACGTGGTGGACTTCTCGGTCCTGCCGATCCCCTACGCCCGCCCCGCCCTCATGGACGGCCGCCGCGAGTTCCGACCGGCCGCCCCCGAGTTCGCCCTCCACGAGATCGGCCCCGGCCGCGTGGCCGCCCACCTGCCCGGAGAGGGACCGACCGTGGTGCTGGCGCTGCGAGGCGAGGTCGAGCTGGTCGCCGAGGTCGGGCGCGGTATCACCCTCCACCGCGGCGAGTCGGTGTTCGTGCGGGCCGACAACGGCCCGATCAAGGTGGAGGGGCACGGCCACGTCGTCGCGGCCACCGTGGGTGACCAGGTGTACTGACCCCCGACCGGGCAGTTCGCCACGGAGTACCCGTTCGCGCCGATACCCTGGGCCCTTTCCGCATCACGCCGATGAGACACGAGGGGTACCACCATGGCGCTTGAGCGTCCGGAGATCGACATGCCCGACGGCCCGCCGCCCGCGGACCTGGAGATCACCGACATCACGATCGGTGAGGGCGAGCAGGCCGGTCACGGCAGCAACGTCGACGTCCACTACGTCGGTGTCGCCCACTCCACGGGCGAGGAGTTCGACGCCAGCTGGAACCGCGGCCAGACGCTGGGCTTCAAGCTCGGCGCCGGCCGGGTCATCCCCGGTTGGGAGCAGGGTGTGCTGGGCATGCGCGTGGGCGGCCGCCGCAAGCTGGTCATCCCGCCGCACCTGGCCTACGGCGAGAGCGGCGTGGGCCCCATCAAGCCGAACGAGACGCTGATCTTCGTCGTCGACCTGGTCGGCGTCAAGTAGGCCCCGGGTGTCCGGTGCCGCGTGGCACCGGACACGCAGGAGGGGCCCGGACCGCGCGCGGAAGGCGCGGTCCGGGCCCCGTCCCGTTCCCGCTCCTAGCTCAGGGTCGCGCCCACGGTTACATGGCCCTTGAGCAGGTCGCGGGCGATCGTGCGGCGCTGGATCTCGTCGGTTCCCTCGAAGATCCGCAGCAGCCGCAGGTCGCGGTACCAGCGTTCGATCGGCAGGTCGCGCNGTAGCCCATGCCGCCGTGGATCTGCATGACGCGGTCGACGATCTCGTTGGCCTTGACCCCGCCGAACAGCTTGGCGATGGACTGGGCGTGCCGGGAGTCGCGACCGACCGAGACCTGCCAGGCGGCGTGCAGGACCAGCAGACGCAGCGCCTCGATCTCCGTCTGGGAGTCGGCGATCATCCACTGGATCGCCTGTCTGTCGGCGATCGGCGCGCCGAAGGTCTCCCGGGTCTTGGCGTACTCGATGGCCATGCCGAGCAGCCGCTCGCACCCGCCCAGGGCGCGGGCGGGCAGCAGGTAGCGGCCCTTGCCGATCCACTGCATGGCCAGCGCGAAGCCGCGCCCCTCCTCGCCGAGGATGTTCTCGTGCGGCACGCGCACGTCCTGCAGGACCAGGGCGGCGGGGCGACGCTCGCCCATGGTGTCGATGGGCTCGGATGTCCAGCCCATGTCGCGGTCGACCAGGAAGCAGGTCACACCGCCGTTCGCGCCCTTGTCGGGGTCGGTGACGGCGAAGACCATCGCGAAGTCGGCCTCGTGGCCGCCGGTGATGAAGGTCTTCTCGCCGTTGATCACCCACGTGTCGCCGTCTCGGACGGCCCGGGTGCGGATCGCCTTGGCGTCCGATCCGGCGCCCGGCTCGGTGATGGCGAAGCAGGACTTGCGCTCGCCCTCGATCGTGGGCAGGAGGTAGCGCTCCTTCTGCTGGTCGTTGGCGTGGTAGAGGATGTTGTCGGCCTCGCCGCCGAACCGGAACGAGACGAAGGACCGGCCCAGTTCGATCTCGATGATCGCGGCCGTGATCGGGTCGAGGCCCATCCCGCCGTACTCGACCGGGGTCTCCACTCCCCAGAAGTCGGACTTGCGGGCGAGCGCGCGCAGTCCGTCGCGTTCCTCGGCGGTGAGTCCCGGGGTGTGGCCCGCGCGTTCGCGCCGCAACACCTCGTTCTCCAGGGGGATGAGTTCGCGCTCCACGAAGGTCCGCACCCAGTCGCGGACGGCGCGCTGTTCTTCACTCAACGAGAAGTCGATCACGGCCTGCTCCCAATAACCTAACGGCGTTCGGTTATGTGAGAGTACGACCTCCCCCACCCGGTGTGCAAGGGGTCGGGCGGTCACGGATGCCATCCGGACGTGCGATGATCGGGCCGAGGTGGCCGGACCGTCCGCCGCGAGAACCGAGAAGGGGAGCAGTCCGTGGCCCGACCCAAGACGCCGATCCTGAGCAGGCAGGCCATCCGTGCGGCCGCCCTGGAGCTGATCGACAGGGAGGGCCTGGACGGCCTGTCCATGCGCAAGCTCGCCCAGGAGCTGGACGTGCAGGCGGCGTCCCTGTACAGCCACTACCGCACCAAGGAGGAGCTGCTCGGTGAGGTGGCCGACGAGGTGACCTCCCGGGTCGACGTCTCCGGTTTCGAGAAGGAGGACTGGCGCGGGGGTGTCGCCGCCTGGGCCCGCTCCTACCATGCCGCCCTCTCCGCGCACCCCAACCTGGTGCCGGTGATCGCCGCCGGCCCCGGACGCCGGGAGGACGCGCTGAGCCGGGCGAACGCGGTCCACGGCGGTCTCGTGCGCGCGGGCTGGCCGCCGCGCTACGCCACGATGATCGGGGCCTCGACCAAGTACCTCGTGGTGGGTGCCGCCACCCAGTCCTTCGCGCGTGGGTTCGACGACGACGTGCGGGTGTACCGCGACCGCTATCCGAACCTGTCCCAGGCGCACCGGCTGCCCGACCACGCCGCGGAGATCGACGAGGCCAGCTTCGAGCTGGCGCTGTCCGCCTTCCTCGACGGCCTCACCCCCCTCTTCGAGCGCGTGCGCGCGGAGTCCTAACGGGCGGCCACCGCCAGGGCGCGGGCGACGCGTTCGGCGTCCTCGCCCCGGGGCAGCGGCGCGCCCGAGGCCAGCCGGGCCATGATCACCCCCGACAGCAGGTCGGCGACCAGCGGGGCGTTCCCGGCGTGGGCGAGGTCGCCGCGCGCGACGGCGCGGTCGAGCAGCCCGGTCACCATGTCCAGTCGCCGCGCGAGAATCGTGCGCAGGACCGCCCCGCCCTCCTGGTCCAGGAGGGTCGCCGCGAGCGCGTGTCGGGCCATGGCCTGCAGCCGCGGCTGGGAGAAGAGGGTGTAGGCCGTCGTCACCGCGGCGGACAGGTCGGTGTCCAGGGAGCCGGTGTCGGGCACCTCCACGCGGTCGATCGTGATGCTCTCCGCCGCGGCCACCACGAGGTCCCGCTTGGTGGCGTAGCGGCGAAAGACACTCGTACGGCCGACGCCGGCGCGTGCGGCCACGTCGTCGAAGGTCAGGTCGAAACCGCGCTCGACCAGTAGTTCCGCCGCGGCGTCGAGGATCGACGCGTCCACGGCCGGGTCGGGGCGGCGGCCTCCGCGACCTCCACTCATGATGTCCACCTTCGGGGTCTTGACTTTGATTCCGGTACTCATAGTATCGGTACTGAAGATACCGGAACTAAGAGTACCGGATGTTGCTCGAGCGGCACCACACCCCGAAGGAGCACGTCATGAGCGTCATCGTCGTCGGGTCCGGCCCCACCGGACTCATGCTCGCCGGAGACCTGGCCGAGGCCGGGGTGGACGTCACGATCCTGGAGCGCCGGGCCGAGGAGTCCAACCTGACCCGGGCCTTCGCCGTTCACGCCCGCTCCCTGGAACTGCTGGAGGTCCGCGGTATCGCCGACGAACTCGTGGAGCAGGGCTTCACCGTCCCCGAGCTGCGCGCGAGCTTCGGCACGCGCGGCTTCTCCGTCGACATCAGCCGCCTCGACAGCCGCTACCCCTACGTCCTCATGGTCCAGCAGGCCCGGACGGAGATCCTGCTGCGGCGCAGGGTCGAGCGGTTGGGCGTTCCCATCGTCCGGGGCGCCGAGGTCATCGGTCTCACCCAGGACGGGGACGGCGTCACCCTCACCGTCCGCACCGCCGAGGGCGAGCACACCGAGCGGGCCGACCACGTCGTGGGCACCGACGGCGCCCACAGCGCCGTCCGCGGCCTCATCGGCGTCCCCTTCACCGGCCGCAGATACCAGACGCACATCATGATCGCCGACGTCCGCCTGGACAACGACCTGCCCAACGCGGTCAACCCGTTCATCGCCGCCGACGGCTTCGCTCTGCTGCCGCCCTTCGGAGACGGCTGGTTCCGCGCCGTGGTGTGGGACCGCACCCGTGAGGAGGCGCCCCTCACCGAGCCCGTGACCGAGGGGGAGCTGAACGCCTCCCTCCACCGCCTCACCCGGGGCCGGGTCCGGGCCGCCGACATGCGTTGGTCCACCCGCTTCCTCAGCGAGCGCCGCCAAGCCAAGCACTACCGCGTCGGCCGCGTCCTGCTCGCCGGCGACGCCGCGCACGTCCACTCGCCGATCGGCGGAATGGGCATGAACACCGGACTCCAGGACGCCGCCAACCTGGGGTGGAAGCTGGCGGCGGTCGAGCGGGGCTGGGCGCCCTCCTGGCTCCTCGACTCCTACGAGGCCGAACGCCACCCCGTCGGCCGCGCGACCCTGCGTCTGACCGACACGGTCACCCGCATGGTCGTCGCCTCCGGTCCGGTCCGCGCCCTGCGTCCCTACGTGGTGCCCCGGCTGGTCGCCAACGAGCGCGTGTCCCGCGCCGTGTTGGGCATGATGTCCGGCATCGGGTTCTCCTACGACCTGCCCGACACCCTGGTCGGCTCGACGGGTGCGGGGGAACGGGTACCCGACCTGGAGCTGCGGGTCGACGGGGCGCCCACGCGGCTGTTCGCGCTGATGGACGCGGTGCGCTTCACCCTGGTCGACACCTCGCCGAACGGCGCCGCCGCCACCGCCGCCGAGCCCTGGGGAGAGCGGGTCCACGCGGTGCGGGCCGAGGGAGCGCTGCCGCACGGCGCCGACGCCCTGCTGGTCCGACCTGACGGTCACACCGCCTGGAGCGGCCGAGCCTCCGGCTCGGACGACCTCACCCGGGTGCTCACCGAGTGGGCCGGGACGGCGCCCGCGTTCCGCTGAGGCCGGTGCCCGTGACCGTCCGAACGCGCCTTCGCGGCCCGGCCTCCCGGGGCCGGGCCACCCGTTCACACGCGGGCCGACAGCCGCCGGAACGCCAGCCCCTGCCCGACCACGAGACCCAGCGTCGCCACCGCGTACGCGGCCCACAGCAGGGTGAGCCCGCCCAACCCGGCGAGCGGGACCGCGGCCAGCGCCAGCAGCCCGTAGCAGACCGCGAACGAGTACAAGGACGGCAGCGTGTTCCGGATCCCCATCAGACCCATGCCGGGCTGCGACTGCGCGGCGTCGAGCACCGTCACGACGAACAGCACCGGCAGCAGGGTGGCCACCCCGGCCCGTACCTGCGGGTCGGCGGTGAGCAGCCCCACCACCGGCGCCGACGCCACCCAGATCGCCGCGGTGCTCAACGCCACGACCGGCAGCGACACCAGGTAGCCCGCCACCACCGAGCGCCGCACCCCCGCCCGGTCGCCCCGCCCCGCGGCCCTGGCGGTGAACGGGATCGAGGCCTGACCGGCGGCCACGGCGGGCAGGAAGGCGAATGAGGCGATGACGACCAGCAGCTGATGGGTGGCCGCGTCCGCGGCGGTGGTCCGGGCCACCGCCATCGCCAGCACGCTCATCGTCCCGAACTTGACGAGCAGGGTCGAGCCCGTGGGCAGACCCACCCGCGCGATCGCCCAGAGACCGGACCACCGGGGCGCGCCGCGCCAGACCGGGATCCTCCGCAGGACGGTGCGCCGGCGGACGACGTACATCGCCAGCAGCACCGTGAGGCCCCCGTCGACGAGCAACGCCACCGCCGCCCCGGCCAGCCCCAACTCCGGAGCGGGCCCGGCGCCGAGGATCAGGGCCGGGGTCAGCACGACCACCGTCCCCGTGCTCACCAGGCTCAGGGCCAGGACGCTCCGACCACGCCCCAACCCGATGAGCAGTACGGTCATCGACGACTTCACCGCCGCCAGTACCACCCACGCGCCCATGAGCGGGGGGTAGGTCCCCAGAGCCGCCACCGTGGGTTCGGCGACCCCCAGCGGTCCGGCCCACAGCGGCACCGACGCGACGAGTGAGCCGCCCAGTGACCCCATGAGCACGGCCAGCAGAGCGCTGTGCCGCACGACCGGGGCGAGCGCGTCGGGGTCGTCCTCGTGCTCGGCGACGAAGGGCATCGACCCGCGCAGGGCGCCCTGCGTCAACATGAGCACGGGGTTGAGGACGGCGACGACCAGCGCGTGCGCGGCCAGCGCGGCGGTGCCGGCATTGCCGAGAACACCTGCGGTGACCATGCTTCCGGCCATCGTGGCCAGCATCGACAGGTACAGCGGCACGGCCTTGCCCGCGATGGCGCGTGCCAGGCGGCCGACGGGTTCGGGCGGCGTGTCCCCGGGAGCGCCGCCGCCGCGGGGCGCGCCCGGTCCGGTGGCCCGGGAGCCGGATCCAGGGACGGGGGGATCGGCCGGTCGCCCGGACATGTGTTCCCTTCGACGGCGGACGGTGCTCCGTGGCGGGGTCAATACAGAAGGTAGCAGTCGGCCCCAGACACGCGGCGGCGGCGGTCGGTGGGATCCGTGCCCGGTCGGTTGGTAGCGTGAACGCCGACACACCCCGCGCGGGCGCGGGGGATCGCGGTCGTCACGGGAGGGCGCCATGGCCGAGAAGCGTGTGATCTGGTCCAAGAAGCTTCCCGAGGCGTACCGCAAACTCGACGAGGTCGACAAGGTCGTCGGTGAGCACCTCGACACCACCCTCCTGGAACTGCTGAAACTGCGTTCCTCGATCCTCAACGGCTGTGCGTTCTGCGTCGACCTGCACACCCGGCGGGCGCTGGACGCGGGCGAGACCCAGCAGCGCCTCTTCCAGGTGTCCACCTGGCACGAGGCGGGGGACCTGTTCACCGACGCCGAACGTGCCGTGCTGGCGCTCACCGACGAGATGACCCGCATGGGCGAGGGCGGTGTGTCCGACGCGACCTACACCGCCGTCGCCGGGCACTTCTCCGACGAGCAGGTGGCCGCGCTGATGACCGCCATCGCCATGATCAACCTCTACAACCGGCTCGCGATCACCAGCGGACTGCACCCGCGCAGGCGCTGAGCCGCGGTCACGGCCGCTCCCGCGAACCCCTCCCCGCAGGCGCGTGTTCGTGTGACAGTGGACCGACGCAGTCGGTTCCCTCCTGACCCCGTCAGGACGAACTCCGGGAGTTCGGCATGACCTCCGATGTCTCCGTCGACCGTGACACCACCGACCACACGATCTGCTCCCTCCTCCGGCGCAACGCCGACGACCATCCCGACCTGCCAGCGCTGTCCTGGAAGGACCCTGACTCCTCCGAGTGGTCCACGCTCACCTGGGCCGGCGTCCGCCACCGGGTGGCCGACCTCGCCGGGCGCCTCGCGGCCCTCGGCGTTCGACCCGGCGACCACGCCCTCCTCATGATGGGCAACCGTCCCGAGCACTGGCTCTGCGACCTCGCCCTGGTCCACCTCGGAGCCGTCACCACGACCGTCTACACCACCTCCGCCCCCGGCCAGATCGCCTACATCGCACGGCACAGCCGGGCCCGCCTCGCCGTGGTCGGCGACTCCGCCACCGCCGAACCCTGGGAGGACCTCCTCCACGTGGACGACGTCCCGCTCGAACGGCTCGTCGTCGTGGACGGCGCCGAGCCCGACCGGGGCCACACCGGGTTGGCGGATGCGGCCGCCGCGCCGGGGGAGGCGGCGGCCGAACGCTGGCGCGACCTGACCCCCGACCACCTCCTGACCGTCATGTACACCTCCGGGACCACCGGCGACCCCAAGGGCGTCGCCGTGACCCACCGCGACGTCCTCAGCAACGCCGTGGCGCTGGACGCGGTCATCGAGGCGCCCCGGCACGCCGCCCACATCTGTTACCTGCCGCTCGCCCACATCGCCGAGCGCATGCTCGGCCTGTACCTGCCGCTGGTGCGCGCGTCGCACGTGTGGATGTGCGAGGATCCAGCGGTCCTTCCCGACGTCCTCAGGCATGTGCGGCCACCGCAGTTCTTCGGGGTCCCGCGCGTGTGGGAGAAGTTGGCCTCCGCGCTCCGGGCGGGCCTGGCCCGGTTGCCGCAGGACCGACGCGCCGCCGTGGACCGCGCACGGGCCGTGGCCACCGAGTACGCCGTTCACCACGAACGCGGCGGAGGGATCCCCGCCGACCTGGGCGAGCGCTTCGAGCGGGAGCGCGCCCGCGTCCTGGAACCGATCCTCGCCCAGGTGGGCCTCGACCGCGTCACCTGGGCCTCCTGCGCCTCGGCGCCGATGCCCGTCGAGGTCCTGCGCTTCTGGGCCGGGCTCGGCGTGCGCGTCATGGACGCGTGGGGGCTGACCGAGACCTCCGGTGTGGCCACGGTGAACAGCCCGCGCACCGGTTTCCGGACGGGGTCGGTCGGACGTCCGATCCCCGGGACACGGGTCCGGCTCGGTGACGACGGGGAGGTGTTCGTCCAGGGCCCCTCCCTCTTCCAGGGCTACCTGGGCGCGGACGGTTCGGTGGCGTCCGCCACGGACACCGAGGGGTGGTTCGCCACCGGCGACGTCGGACGCCTCGACGATGAGGGGTTCCTGTGGATCACCGACCGCAAGAAGGAGCTGATCATCACCTCCGGGGGCAAGAACGTGTCGCCCGCCCTGGTGGAGAGCGCGCTCAAGGAGCATCCGCTGGTCGGGCAGGCACTCGCCCATGGTGACGGCCGCCCCTACCTGGTCGCCTTGCTCGTCCTGGACCCGGAGACCGCTCCGGTGTGGGCCGAGGCGCGCGGGATCGACACCGGCGGCGACGTGCGCTCCCTGGCCGAGCACCCGGTCGTGGTCGCGGAGGTGGAGCGCGCGGTCGAGTCCGCCAACGCGCGGCTCAGCCGCCCCGAACGGATCCGGCGCCACCTACTGCTGGCGGAGGAGTGGGGACCGGAGAGCGGGGAACTGACACCGACGCTCAAGCTCCGCCGCAGGGTGGTGGTCGAGCGCCACCGCGCCGAGCTGGACCGCCTCTACGAGGGGTGAAGGGCGGTCGGACCGGGCCGGACACGGGAACGTCCCCGCCCGGGATGGTCGGGCGGGGACGGTGCTCCGGTGGAACGGCGCCGGGATCCGGCGAACGGTGGTCAGCCGGTCGTCTGTTCGCGTCCGCTGGACTGCTCGGTCGACCCTTGCGCGCTCTTCGCGCCGCGCGGCGCCTCGTGGGCCGCCCGGTAGCCGCTGCGGTAGGCGGCCTCCTGACGTTCGGGCTCCATCTCCTCCGCTGAGGGCCATCCGGCGGTCATGCCGTAGATCACCAGGACGTTGACGGCGATCGCGACGACCGACCACAGCGGCATGGCCACCAGGAAGGCCAGCTGGGCGATGATGTTGATCGCGGCGAGCACGACGCCGAACACCCGGGCCCAGGTGCTGCCCGACAGCACGGCCAGACCCGCGATGACGAGGACGGCGCCCCAGATGCCGAGGAGCGCGCCCCAGGCCCCGTACTCCCACACGAGCATCCCGGTCTCCGTCACCGCGTAGAAACCGGGGGTCACGAGCGCGACCACGCCCTGCACGATGTTGATCGCACCGATGACGATCATGAGTGTCGCGACGAAGAACTGCCAGCCGTTGGCGGATGATGTCCGCATGGCGTGCTCCTAACCGGCCGTCCGGACGGACCGAGGTCGGACTCCGGGTACGGCTCCACGGGTGTCACAGACGAGTGCGTTGGTACACATACCGCTCGTTCATCATCCGACAGGGTCGGTCACCGGGAGCCCAGCGTTCGTTTCGGATCCGGCAAAACCGGTCGGGGCGGGACGGGGCGCCCCGAGAGGGGCCGACAGGCCTCAGGCGAAGGCGTCCACCCCCGTGAGTTCGGCGGAGAACGCCCACAGCCGTTCGGCCTGTCCGGGATCGGTGGCGTAGGAGCGCACCCCGGGGCGCGTGTCGTCGGTTCCCGCGGGCGCGGCGATCTCACAGTCCTCGCAGTACACTCCGCCCATCCCCGCCAACTGAGGCGATGTGGCGGCCCAGACCTGCGTGGCCGCGCCCTGCTCCGGGGTCTTGAACGACGGGTCGGCCAGGTTGCCGTCCTCGTCGATCCACCCGTTGGCGACCATCTCCTCCTTGGCCATGTGGCGCTGCAGCGGGGTGAGGATCGCTCCCGGGTGCAGGGAGAACGCCCGCACGCCGGACGCCTCGCCCAGCCGGTCGAGGTGGACGGCGAAGAGCACGTTGGCGGTCTTGGCCTGACCGTAGGCCTTCCAGCGGTCGTATCCGCCCTCGAACCACGGGTCGTCCCAGCGGATCGGTGAGTTGTGGTGCCCGGCCGAGGAGACCGACACGACCCGGGCCCCGCCGTCGGCGAGGGCGGGCCACAGCCGGTTGGTGAGGGCGAAGTGCCCCAGGTGGTTGGTGGCGAACTGGTACTCCCAGCCGGGCCCCGCCGTCCACCGGGGGCAGGCCATGATCCCGGCGTTGTTGACGAGGACGTCGATCGTGCGGCCCGTGGCCAGGAGGCGTTTGCTGAACGCGCGCACGCTGTCCAGGTCGGACAGATCAAGGGTGTCGACCTCGGCGCCCTCGATCCCCGCCAGTTCCCTTTCCGCGGACTCCGGCCTGCGGGCCGGGACCACCACCCGGGCGCCCGCGGCGGCCAGGGCCCGGGTCGTCTCCAGCCCGATCCCCGAGTAGCCGCCGGTGACCACGGCCGTCCGGCCGGTGAGGTCGATCCCCTCCAGGACCTCCTTCGCGGTGCTGCGCGGGCCGAACCCGGATCCGATTGTCTTCTGCGGTGTCGTCATGCCCCGAACCCTAGGACCTGGAGCGCGCTCCAGGGCAACCACGGGGCGCGCGTCGACGCGCACTCGCGGCCGCTGGGACGAGTGCCCCTCTTATTTCTTGACCGAGCGTTCTCGAAAGGGTTAGGGTCACGGGCATGGCGAGAACCAAGGAGTTCGATCCGGACGCCGTTCTGCGCAAGGCCGTGGACCTGTTCCGGCGCAAGGGGTACGAGGCGACCTCGATGGCCGACCTCGTCGAGCACCTGGGCATCAGCAGGGCCAGTCTGTACTCGACCTTCGGCGGCAAGCACGAGCTGTACGTGCGGGCCCACGACCGGTACGTGGAGGAGGGGGTCGACTTCGTCGGCCTGCTCTCCCAGCCCGGGCCGGTCCTGCCGGCCGTCCGCTCGATCGTGGAGCGCTACGCCGAGGACGCCGTCACCGACCGCGACGGCTGCCTCGTGGTCAACTCCGCGGTGGAGATGGCCCCGTGCGACCCCGTGGTCGGGCGCCGGGTCGAGGCCAACTGGAACCTTGTGGAGACCGCGCTGACCTCGGCCCTGACGCGGGCGCGCGCCCAGGGGGAGCTGTCCGAGGACCGAAGCCCCCGCGCGCTGGCGCGGTTCCTGCTGGTCCTGCTCCAGGGGATGCGCGTGGCCGCGCGGGGGGCGGACGACCCCGCCAGGATTCGCGACGCCGCCCGGGAGGCACTGGCCGCTCTGGGCTGAGCGGACAGCGCCCTTCCCGGGCGTTCTCATGCCCAAATTCAAGAACGATCATTCTGGAAAAATGCTTCCTTCCGACCCAGCCAGAGCGCGCGTCGGAGGGACCGACCCGAGGAGACCCACATGACCGCGCGTTTCACCGACCGCACCGTCCTCGTCGTGGGAGGGGGCGGCGGCATCGGCCGTGCCACCGCCCGCGCCTTCGCCGGTGAGGGCGCCACCGTGGTGGTGGCCGGAACCACCGAGGCGAACCTGGCCGAGACCGTCGCGCTGATCACGAAGGACGGCGGGCGGGCCGACCTCATCCGCGCCGACGTCACGCGTGAGGAGGAGGTCGAGCGCATGGTCGCGACCGTCGTGGAGCGCCACGGCGGGCTCGACGTCGCGCACAACAACGCCGGGATCCTCGGCCAGGCCGCCCCGGTCGCCGACCTGGACCCGGACACGTGGCGGCGCGTCCTGGACGTCAACGTCACCGGTGTGTTCCTCGCCATGCGCCACGAGATCGCCCACATGCGCGCGCACGGCGGCGGGGCGATCGTCAACACCTCCTCCAACATCGGCGCCCACCAGCGGCTGGCCGGAATGGCGGCCTACGGGGCCTCCAAAGCCGCCCTGAGCCACCTGACCCGCGCCGCGGCACTCGACCACATCGGCGACGGCGTCCGGATCAACGCCGTCAGCCCCGGTCCCGTGGAAGCGCCGATGTCCCTGCTCCCGGGCGAGAGCGAGGAACAGCGCGCGGCCCGGTTCGCTTCCTCCGTCCCCGTGGGGCGGATCGGCGACCTCGACGAGATCAGCTCGGCCGTGCTCTGGCTCGCCTCGGACGAGGCGGGCTTCGCGGTCGGCCACGACCTGGTGGTGGACGGGGGCGTCACGGCCTGAGCCCCTGACGCGGCGGGCGGGTCCGCCCTCCCGGTCCGCACGGCGGGCCCCTACCGTCCGTCGGCCGCCGACGGGAGGGTGACGCACATGGTCAGGCCGCCGCCCGGGGTCGTCTCCGGCTCCATCGCGCCGCCCATGGCCTCGACCAGTCCGCGCGAGAGCGCCAGCCCCAGACCGAGCCCGGCGTCGTGCTCGGTGTCGCCCAGCCGCTGGAAGGGGACGAACATGCGCTCCTTCTCCTCCTCCGGGACGCCGGGGCCGTGGTCGACGATCCGCACCCGAACACCGTCCTCGAAGGCCGCGGCCGTGACCGTGGGCGGGGCGTCGGGCGGGCTGAACCGCAGCGCGTTGCCGACCACGTTGACCAGTACCCGTTCGAGCAGGCCGGGGTCGGCCGCGACCAGCGGCAGCTCGGGCGGGACGTCGACCCGGACGCTCCGGCCTCCGTCCCCCAGTTCGTCCAGCGCGCGGAACACGCTCTCCTTCAGGGGCAGTGCGGTGGCGGTCACACCCATCACCCCGGCCTGGAGGCGGCTCATGTCCAGCAGGTCGGCGACCAGGGCGGTCAGCAGGTCCAGGGACTCGTCGGCCGTGGCCAGGAGTTCGGCCCGATCCTCCGGGCCGAAGCTCACCTCCGTGCTGCGCAGGCTGGTGACCGAGGCCTTCGCGGAGGCCAGCGGGGCACGCAGGTCGTGGCTGACCGCGGCCAGCAGGGCGGTGCGCATACGGTCGGCCTCGGCCAGGGGCCTTGCCGCCGCGGCCTCGTCGGCCAGACGGCTCTGACGCAGCGCGAGCGCGGCCTGGGCGGCGAACGCCTCGATGACGCGCTGGTCGCCCGCGGCGGGGCGGCGCCCCTGGAGGACGAGGGCGAGCGAGTCGTCGATGGGCACGTCCACGTCCCAGTTGCCCGGCGCGCGACAGGGCGGGTCTCCCACCGACGCCACCACCGTCCACGCACCCCGGTCCGAGCGGTGTTCCGGGCCCGCGGACGAGTCCGGGACCCGCTCGACCAGGGCCACCGACGCCAGGGAGAAGGTCTCCTGGAGCCGTTCGAGCAGCGCCTCCAGGGGGCGCGAGCCCCGAAGGACACCGCCCGCCACGGTGGCCAGGGCCTGGGCCTCCGCGCTCGCCTCGGCGGCCTGCCGGGTGCGCCGGGCCGCCTGATCGACGACGACGCTGACCGACACGGCCACCACCAGGAACACGACCAGGGCGAGCACGTGCTGCGGGGAGTCGATGGCGAACGTGCGGTACGGCGCGGTGTAGAGGAAGTTGAGCAGCAGGAACCCGCCCAGGGCGGTCGCCACGGCGGGCCACATGCCGCCGACCAGCGACGTGGTGGTCACCGTCGCCAGCACGAGCAGGATGCCGCTGGAGAATGAACTCTCGTCCCGGGGCAGGCCGATGCCGAACACCACCAGGGGCAGCACGGTCAGCGCGAGTGCGAACCCGGCGAGCCGCCGGCGGCGGGAGACCGCCGTGGGCGCCCCCGGCCGTACCCTCCGGCCCACCTCCTCGTGGGTGACCAGATGGACGTCGATCGGCCCGGACAGCGCGGTCGTGGTGCCCCCGACCCCGGGTGAGACCATGTGGGCCAGCCCGCTGCGCCTGCTGGCGCCGAGTACCAGTTGCGTGGCGTTGACCGCGCGCGCGAACTCGATCAGCGCCGCGGGCACGTCCTCGCCCAGCACCTGGTGGTAGGTGCCGCCCAGGTCCTCGATGAGCACGCGCTGCCGGGCGAGCTGCGCGGGATCGGCGCCGACCAGGCCGTCGCTGCGCGCCACGTGCACGGCCATGAGATCGGCGCCCTTGCCCCGGGCGGCGATCCGGGCGGCCCTGCGGATGAGGGTCTCGCCCTCGGGGCCGCCGGTGAGGGCGACCACGACGCGCTCGCGCGCCTCCCAGGTGGCGGCGACGCCGTGGTCGTACCGGTACCGGTCGAGCTCGTCGTCGACCCGGTCGGCCAGCCACAGCAGCGCGAGCTCGCGCAGGGCGGTGAGGTTGCCGACCCGGAAGTAGTTGCCGAGGGCCGCGTCGATCTTCTCGGCGCCGTAGACGTTGCCGTGGGCCATCCGCCGGCGCAGCGCCTCGGGGGTCATGTCGACCAGCTCGATCTGTTCGGCCTGGCGGACCCAGGAGTCCGGGACGGTCTCGCGCTGGGTGACGCCCGTGATCCGGGCGACCACGTCGTTGAGCGACTCCAGGTGCTGGATGTTCACCGTGGACAGCACCGTGATCCCCGCGTCGAGCAGGGTCTGGATGTCCTGCCAGCGCTTGACGTGCCCGGTGCCGGGCACGTTGGTGTGGGCGAGCTCGTCCACCAGGACGACCCTCGGCGCGCGTTCCAGGACGGCGTCCAGGTCCATCTCCTCGAACTCGCCGTCCCGGTAGGCGACGGTCCGACACGGGACGACCTCCAGGCCCTCGGCCATGGCCGCCGTTGCGGCCCTGCCGTGCGTCTCGACGAACCCGACGACGACGTCGGTCCCGCGCCCGAGGCGCCGGTGCGCCTCCTCCAGCATCCTGTAGGTCTTGCCCACGCCGGGCGCGGCGCCCAGGTAGATGCGCAACTGACCACGTGGCATCGGTACGGCCCCCTCTCCGGACATCCATTCTTACGGCGCTGATCGGGCATTTCGGACAGATCGCTGCTAGCGCGCCGCTAATTTCCCGGCTTCTGCCGCTAAGAGAGCGTTGGCGCGCTTGTTGGTCCTGGTCACGGTCTTCCAGAGTCGATCCGGCGCCTGTCGCGCCGCACCCCCCGTGCACACCCGCACCGACGACCGTCCAGAAAGGAGCCCGCTGACATGGCCGACCTCGTGCTCGTGCTGACCGCCGCCGCGTTCTTCGCGCTGTGCGTTCTGTACGTACGTGGCTGTGAGCGGCTCGTGGATTCCACCCGGAACGAGACGACCCCCACCAGCACAGATCAGGTTTCGGACGACACCGTGGCGGTGACGCGGCAGTGAGCTGGGACAACGCCCTCGCCCTCGTGATCGCCATCCCCCTCGGCGGCTATCTCCTGGCCGCCCTGCTGTTCCCGGAGAGGTTCTGATGTCCGCCGCAGGATGGTTGCAGTTCGCCGCGCTGGTCGCGGTACTGCTCCTCACCGCACCGCCGCTCGGCCGGTACATCGCCAAGGTGTACGGCGACGAGCGCAGGAGCCCGGGGGACCGGGTCCTGCTCCCCGTTGAACGGTTCGTCTACCGGATCTGCCGCGTCGACCCCGACAGGGAGCAGCACTGGACGCGCTACGCCCTGTCGCTGCTCGCGTTCAGCGTCGCGTCGTTCGGCCTGCTCTACGCGATCCTCCGCCTCCAGGGCGTCCTGCCGCTCAACCCGGTCGGGCTGCCGGGGCTCGACCCGGGCGTCGCCTTCAACGTGGCGGTCAGCTTCACGACCAACACCAACTGGCAGGCCTACGGCGGCGAGGCCACCATGAGCCACTTCAGCCAGATGGTCGGGCTCACCGTCCAGAACTTCGTGTCGGCCTCCGCGGGCATGGCCGTGATGGCCGCGCTCATCCGCGGCCTCGCGCGTCGTCAGGCGCGCACCGTGGGCAACTTCTGGGTGGACCTGACCCGGGGCGTCACCCGGATCCTGTTGCCGATGTCGTTCCTCCTGGCGCTGCTCCTGATCAGCCAGGGGGTCGTCCAGAACCTCAACGGCCACACCGTCGCGACCACGCTGGAGGGCGTGCGGCAGTCGATCCCCGGCGGTCCCGCGGCCAGCCAGATCGCCATCAAGCAGCTGGGCACCAACGGCGGCGGGTTCTTCGACATGAACTCGGCGCACCCGTTCGAGAACTCCACGGTCGTCAGCAACTTCGTCGAGACCTGGGCGATCCTCATCATCCCGTTCGCGATGGCGTTCGCCTTCGGCCACATGGTCGGGGACCGCCGCCAGGGCCGCGCGGTCTTCGGCGTCATGTTCGCCGTCTTCGCCTTCATGGCGATCGGCGTGATGAGCGCCGAGTCGGCGGGCAACCCGCGCCTGGACGGCCTGGACGTCGACCAGACCGTGGCCGCCGACCAGGCGGGCGGCTGGATGGAGGGCAAGGAGTCCCGGTTCGGACCGGCCGCCTCCGGCCTGTGGGCCGCGGCCACGACCGGCACCTCCAACGGCTCGGTCAACTCGATGCACGACAGCTTCACCCCGCTCGGTGGCGGCATGGCCCTGCTGCACATGATGTTCGGCGAACTCAGCCCGGGCGGCGTGGGCGTGGGCCTCAACGGCCTGCTCGTCATGGCGATCCTGGCCGTCTTCATCGCCGGGCTCATGGTCGGGCGCACACCCGAGTACCTGGGCAAGAAGATCCAGGCTCCCGAGATGAAGCTGGTCGTGCTCTACGTCCTGGCGATGCCGACCGTCCTGCTCGGCTTCTCCGCCGCCTCCGCCGTGTACGACGGGGCGCTCTCCTCGCTGAGCAACTCCGGTCCGCACGGCCTGTCGGAGATCCTCTACGGCTACGCGTCGACGTCCAACAACAACGGCTCCGCCTTCGCCGGGCTCGACTCCAGCACCTGGTGGTACACGGTCACGATGGGCATCGCGATGCTCGTCGGCCGCTTCCTCCTCATCATCCCGGTCCTGGCGATCGCCGGGTCCCTGGCGCGCAAGCCCGCGGCGCCCGCGACGAGCGGCACCCTGCCGACCCACACGCCCCTGTTCGGCGGACTGGTCGTCGGGGTGGTCCTGATCGTCGCCGGACTGACCTTCTTCCCCGCGCTGGCCCTCGGCCCCATCGTCGAACACCTCTCTCTGTGAGCGCACACCCGATGAAAGACAAGACACCCCTTCAGGTCCCTCCCGACCAGGCCGCCTCGGCGTTCTTCGTTCCCGAACGCGCCGAGCACGCCGAGCGGGCCCCGCGCGCGGCCGGTGACAGCGGCCGCGACCGTCACCCGCTGCCCCGGCGGTCGATGCCGGACGGCCCGATCCTGCGCCGCGCCCTGATCGACTCCGTCCTCAAGCTCGACCCGCGCGTCCAGGTCCGCAACCCGGTCATGTTCGTCGTGCTGACCGGCAGCGTGGCGACCACCGTCCTGTTCGCCGTCGAGGCGGTCGGGAACACGGCCGGGCAGAACGCCTTCGCCGCCCTGCTCACCGTCTTCCTCTGGTTCACCGTCCTGTTCGCCAACTTCGCGGAGGCCCTGGCCGAGGGCCGGGGCAAGGCCCAGGCCGCCACCCTGCGCAGGACGCGCTCCGAGACCGTCGCGAACCTGCTCCGGGAGGACGGCTCCGTCCACGAGTACTCCGCCGCCAGCCTCAAGGTCGGCGACAGGTGCGTGGTCGAGGCGGGTCAGGTCATCCCGGGCGACGGGGACGTCGTCGAGGGCATCGCGAGCGTCGACGAGTCGGCGATCACCGGTGAGTCCGCCCCCGTCATCCGTGAGTCGGGCGGCGACCGCTCCGCCGTCACGGGCGGCACCACCGTGCTGTCGGACCGCATCGTGGTCCGTATCACCGCCAAACCGGGGGAGACCTTCCTCGACCGCATGATCGCCCTCGTCGAGGGAGCCGAGCGGAAGAAGACCCCCAACGAGGTCGCGCTCAACATCCTGCTGGCCGGACTGACCGCCGTTTTCCTGGTCGCCGTGGTCACCCTCCAGCCGTTCGCGGTCTACTCCGGCGCCGCCCAGTCCGTCATGGTGCTGATCGCCCTGCTGGTCTGCCTGATCCCCACGACGATCGGCGCCCTGTTGTCGGCCATCGGCATCGCGGGCATGGACCGCATGGTGCGGCGCAACGTGCTCGCCATGTCGGGCCGCGCCGTCGAGGCCTCCGGTGACGTCACCACCCTCCTGCTGGACAAGACCGGCACCATCACCCTGGGCAACCGCCAGGCGGCGGAGTTCATCCCCGTGAAGGATGTGGACACCGAGCACCTGGCCACCGCCGCCCACCGGTCCAGCCTGGCCGACGGCACCCCGGAGGGCCGGTCCGTCGTGGACTTCGCCGTGCGGCTGCTGCCCGCCTCGCCCGACACCGACCTGGCGGGGGCCGGGCTGGTGCCCTTCACCGCCGAGAGCCGGATGAGCGGCGTCGACGACGGGAACCGGCGCGTCCGCAAGGGCGCCACCGACGCCGTCAGGCGGTGGGTGGTCGAGTCGGGCGGCGCCGTCCCCGACGAGCTGGACGACATCGCCCGCCGCGTCGCCGCCGCTGGCGGCACGCC